>NZ_WMBF01000202.1:0-10936 GCF_019400875.1 Streptomyces anatolicus
CTCCTCGACCTGCGCATCGTCGACGGAAAACACCCCTTCGCCCGCACCCGCCTCATCGGCTTTCCTCTCCGGGACCCTCGCCCGCCCCCGCGTCTACCAGGAGATCACCCGCCACCCGCCTACGCATCGACGGTGCGAGGACAGCAGGTGACTGCACCAGGGACGGTGAGGTGAGCCTGGCCGCCGACTCCCTCGTCATCGGCAAGAGGAATCCCGCCCTCATCGTCTACCTGCCCGCTCCATCGTGATCCCGCGCCATCAGCGGGCGAACAACGCAGTGTTCGGCCAGGTTATGCGCGTCTGCGGCCGGCTGAACTGTCGACAGACCGAGGCCGGGATTCCACTTGCTGGTCGCCGGGGCGGAAGCACTGACCGGCTGTGCGTATGGAGTTCCCGTGGCGCGCGACGGGTCCTGGCGACAGAGGTTCCAGCCCGCAGGAACGCCGCGGCGGCGGTCGGGCCCTCGTTTGGGACCCGCACTACGGGCTACCCGGGCCATGCGTCCGTCGGCCGACCGGGACGAAGGCGCCGGTGAGTTGAGGACACAGCTCCCGGTGCCGCCCACGGTGCACGAACCATCACCGTTGTTCAGGGAGGCACTTCAGCGCGCGACCCAGTTCGCGTTGCATCCGCTCGGAGAGCGGCTCGCCCCGGGCCGTGGCGACCAGCGCCGCGGCCATCTCCCGCAGTTTGACGTTGCTGTGCTGCGACAGTCCACCAAGAGGCCCCAGGCCCGCTCACTGGAACAGGGCGCCAGGGCCATCAGCATGCCGCGCGCCTGGTCGATCACCGCACGGCTCGACAGCGCCCTGTGCAACTGCTCATTCTCGGCGCGCAGTTCGAGTACTTCGGCGACAAGATCCGTATCCGACGCCGAAGGCGAAGCAGTCGGCACCTGCTGTGCACCGTTGACTGTGGCCGCTTGGCCCATGCGCCTACCTCACCATGCAAAGAGACGAAGCCAAGACCCTCAGCGGTCACCACAAGCGTCTAGCGACGAGCCAGTTGCCGCTCCCCGGACGCACCGGGTGCGTAGGGCAGCCCGTAGTGCTTGAAGATCGCAGCCTCGTCCCCGGCCGGCAGGACCTCGTCAGTGCCGATCGACGGGGCCTGCTTGACCAGGGTCTTCACGTAACCGACCTTGAGGTAGCCCGGGCCGACGACGGCGCCCTCAAGAGGGACGAAGACCAGGTGGTGCCGCGTGGGCAGACCGACCCGCACTGTGGCCATGGCAGGCTCATCAGTGGTGGTGTCCACATAGACCGATTCGAGGATGCCGATCTTGTGCGAGTCCGTATCCACCACGTCACGGTCGCGCCACTCACGGATATCGGCTGACTGGATCATGTATTTCACCTTTCTCAATGCATCCACCGGTCGATGCCTGCTCGGCTCGGTCCTCAGGTGCGACCTGCCACGTGCAGGCGCCGCAGCGCACCCCGCAGCGCGTGATCCAGGTGCTGGGGGAACGGGCTCCCCTCAGAGGTGGCGACGAGAGCGGCGGCCACCTGTCGGCGTGGCAGGTCACAGCGCCGCGCGACCTCCGCCAGCAACCTGGCGGCCTCCTTACGGGGGCACGGAACCAAGGCCATCATCATGCCGAGCGCCTGGTCGGTCACCGCCCGGCCGTCCAGGGCCCGGCGAAGTCGAGCGATCTCGCCCCGCAGTTCGACGACAGCGGGGTCCCGAGCCGCATCGCCCCAGACCACCTCCGCCGCCATCATCCACCGGTCTTCCTGGATCCTGACCCTCTGTTCCATAACACCTTCCTCACCGCGCACTGCCCGCGTTCGCCAGGCGAAGACGCCGACGAACGCTATGGCACCGGAAACCGGATCGGTCATCGGTGGTGCTGCTCGTCCCGGCGGTCCTGCCGCCTCCAGAGCCCCTGGCGCTGCCGTCGGTAGCGCCGCTCCCAGCGGTTATCCCGGTCACGGCGGTCCCGGTAATCGCTGTACTCGAAACCGTCGCCCCGGCCCCGGCTGTCCGCGTGCCCCCGGCCGTAGCGCACGGCCACGAAGACCAATACAGCCGCGGCGAGCCACCACAGGGCGTTGAGGAAACCAAGCCCGGAGAGGGCCACGAGGAGGATGAAGAACAAGACGATCACAGTGGGCCTCCCGGGCGGAACAGAGCCTCGCTGCCGGGGACTGGGGCCTCGCTTCGCAGCCTAGTCCTCTCAAGAGGCCCTGGATACGTTCACCCGCCGTCGGTATTGACCGATGTGGAGGACGCATTGACGCTCCGGCGCAGAGCCAGGGCCGCTCCGAGCCTCATCCCGCAGTTCCGCATGACCCTCTGCGCATGCGGTTCCGCCCCCTACCCCCGCCGAGCAGACGGCGGGGCTTCGTCGTGCGGGCGGTCGCGCGGTCAGCCCACGCTGACCATCCGGGCCTTGCTCGGCACCCCGGCCGAGTCGAGCGCGAAGAGCAGATAGCTGCCGGGCAGCGCCACCCCCGGGTCGGAGGGGACGTTGAGGGTGTACGAGGTCGCGCTGTTGCGGGTGAAGGTGAGCGGTACGCGCCGCTGGTCGTTGTCCGTGGAGTGGGTCGCGGCGCCCGCCCGCACCAGGGCGAACGAGGTGACCGCCGAGTCAGTGGTCACGGGGACGGTCGCCCCGTTGGCCACGCGGGCGGGCACCGTGCCGGTGATGACGGGCCGGGGGCGCTCGGTGCCGTCGGCGTTGAGCAGGTAGGGCGGGGTGAAGACGGCCCCGTCGGCGTGGTTGGTGGCGCAGTCGCCGCACAGGCCGCCGCCCCCGGAGAAGATGCGCCCGTCGGGCAGCAGGTTGGCCACGCTGTGGTAGTTGCGCGGCACGGCCATGCTCGCCATGCGGGTGAACTGCCCCGTCGCCGGGTTCCAGATTTCCGGCGTGAGCGAGGAGGTCGCGTCGCTGAACGGGACCGGGTAGGACTGCCCGCCGAACACGGCGACCTTGCCGTCCGGCATGACCACGCTGTTGCTGAAGGAACGGGCGAAATCCATGTCGCCGGTACGCGCGGCACGCGGCTGAGCACCCGTGCCGAGGTCGACCGTGTAGGCGCGCCGGGTGGCCGTCGTGTTCTCGTACGCGGTCGCACCGCCCAGTGTGAGGAGTTTGCCGATGTCGTACGCGACGGCGTTGCCGTTCATGGCGTCCGCGCTGTCGGCCCGCGTTCCGGCGGCGGTGACGGAGCCGTCCCCCTGGGTGGAGATCCAGTTCATCTGCCTGCTCGGTCCCAGCTGGAGCACCCGGCCGCCCGAAGTCGCGTGCAGCCACTGGTGGTTGTCGGCCCGGTAGGGGCCCGCCGGGTCGGCTGTCATGGTGTTGGTCACCGGCACGCCGGGCAGCTTGCGCCAGGTGCCGGTGGACGGCGACCAGACCTCGCCGTTCTTGCCGCCCTGGGCGCCGCTCCAGGAGCCGCCGAGGACGAAGGCGTCGCCGTTGGAGAGCAGGGTCATGGCCTGGTAGCCACGGGCGGTGTTCATGTCGCTGGTCGCCGACCAGGCGTCGGTGGCCGGATCGTAGATGCTGGCCCGTTCGGCGTTGCTGCCGCCGGTGACCAGCACCCGACCGTCCTTCAGGACCGCGATGCCGGGGCAGAACATGTCGTGCCGGGTGTTGTCGACCCGCCGTTGGGTGACGGCTCCGGTGCCGAGATCCATGATCGCGGTCTGGGTGTAGCCGTTGCTTCCCCCGAAGCGGTCGACGCCGTACGCGGACCAGGCGAGCAGCTTGTTGTTAGGCAGCACAGCAGTGGCCACCGGAACCAGCGGGAATCCGGTGACCCTGCCCCAGGAGCCGGCGGTCGCCGGGTTCGCCGGAGTGCTGAGACGGAGCTCCGCCGCCGAGGACCACGGCCCGCGCCCGCCCGCCTCCGTGGTGGCCGTCAGGCGTACGTAGCGCGCGCTGACGGTGCGGGAGAAGGTGGCCCCCTTGACGGTGTCGTCGTCCTTCCAGGTGCCGCTCGCGACGGGTGCCCCGAATGTGGTGCCGTCCGTGCTGGTCGTGACGGTGTAGGCGCCGACCCGGCCGTTGGCTCCGGACCTGCGCGGCTGGTAGGTGAGAGCCGAGACGTCGCGGGCGCTCTTCATGTCGATGGTGATGCTGTGCGGCAGGGGCGCGGCGGTGCCGGAGTACCGGCTGTGCCAGAGGGTGTCCGGATCGCCGTCGAGGACGTTGGCGGCAGCGTTCGCCGAGGCGCTCACCTCCTCGTCACTCGCCGTCGCCGTCCACCCGGTCCGCGACAGGTCGACCACGGAGGCGGGCGAGCCGGGGTCGCCGAGGAGGTTGATCTCGGCCGCGGCCGACCAGGGGCCGCGGTTGCCGGCCTCGCTCGTCGCGGTGAGGCGCACGTAGCGCGCGCCCTGCGCGGCGAAACTCAGGGTCTTGGCGGTCGCGTCGTCGCCGAGGGTGCCGGAGGCGACGGCGGAACCCCAACTCGTACTGTCGGCGCTCACATGGATGACATACGAACCCACCCTGCCGTTGGCGCTGTTGGTGCGCGGCTGGTAGACGAGTGCGGATACGACAGCCGTCCGGTGCATGTCGACGGTGAGGGTGTGCGGCAGCGGCGCGGCGGTGCCGCTCCATTTGCTGTGCCAGATGGTGGCGTTGCTGCCATCGAGAACGTTGGCGGCGCGTCCGTTCTCGGACGCGGTCTCCTCGTCACTCGCGGACGCGGTCCAGCCGTCCCTGGGCAGGACGGGGGCGGTGGGTTCCATGGCGTCGGCCGGCACCACGGGCTCGTGCGGTGCCGCCATCGGGTGCCGAGGATCGGGAGCTCCGGCGGCACCGGATCCGGCGGCCGCGATGACCGGGCTTCCTCCGGTCAACGGAAGCAGCGCGGCAACGACGGCGGCGAGCGCGAATGCTATGAGGCCGGCGGATCTGAGTCTGCCGTACGGAAAGGATATGAACAGACGGGTCATGAAGTCCCCCCAGGGGTGCGCGACAGGCGCGCAGATGAAGGCCATGACCATGCCAATAGGGTGCAGGGATGTAAAGGGCGCCCTCCCGCCAACCGCCTGATCTCCGCAGCCGCGCGGCGAACAGGCGCGCGACAAGCGGGCCCGCGGCCAGCGGGCGCACTCCTCGCCACCTTCACCGTCGCGGCCCGCCGTCCGTCGAGGCGCCGCGCATGCTCGCGGTAGCGCACAGGCTGATGCGCACTGATACCTCATCAGTAGGCGGCACACACATAGGTGTCCTGCCCACAGCACTCCACATGCGCTTGTGGAGGCAGAGGTTCATCGGAACCCAGCAGGTCGCGGGCGTCCACGCGGCAGATGGGCCGCCGACCGAGCGCGGGCCCGGCGCGGCCGCCGCTTGGACCGCCGCGCCCAGGGCAGTCATGGGCAGGCATGGGCGCGGCAAGGCCCCGGGCGCGGTGACGGGCATTCTCGGTCGGTGCCTACCCGACGGTGGCGCCGGCCCAACGGTGGATCCGGCACCGCTCACCACCTCACGGGGCGTGTTCGCTGCTCGACTCTCGACGGGAGAAGACCGTGACCGTATTACGCCTTCGAAGACGCAGTCGCTCACGGAGCGGACCGTCGCCTCGCGCGGCAGGCTTCCTGCTGGCCCTGTCCCTCATAGGTGCCGCCCTGGTGGCTCCCGCGCAGGCGCGGGCGGACACGACCTTCTCAGCCAAGATCGACTTCGGCACCGCCACCACCGTGCCGGTGAGCGGTTACGCACTCGACCACGGGCAGGCTTTTGGCGCCCGTACCGGCACCGACCAGGGCACCGGCCTCACCTACGGCTGGGTGGGGCTGGCCAACACCACCCCGCTCGACCTGACGGGCAACGGCCGGGACAGAGGCACCGCCGAGCCCGACCGGCTCCTCGCCACCCTCGTGCACATGCAGCTGCCCGCCTCGTCGGCCGGCGTGAAGACCCCGGGCCGGTGGGAGATCGCCGTGCCCAACGGCACCTACACCGTGACGGTCGCCGTGGGCGACGCCACGAGCGTGGACAGCTCCCACGCGCTCCAGGTCGAGAACCAGAACGCGGTCGACGGGTTCGTCCCCACGTCCGCCACCAAGTACCAGACCAGGACCGTTCAACCGACCGTGGCAGACGGCCGGTTGACGATCAGTCCGCTCGGGGGCAGCAACACGAAGATCGCGTACGTGACCATCGCCCCGCTCGCCGACTCCACCGTTCACCCGGAGGTCAGGACGGTGACCCCGGCGAACACGACGACCGGCGCGGCACCGACCGGCAGCGTCGTGGCGGACCTCCGCCTGGTGGGCCCCGGCGTCGACGCCGCGACCCTCACCGGCGGCACGGTCACCCTCAAAGAGTCGGCGACCGGGGCCGCCGTTGCCGCCCGCGTGATCACCAGCGGCGGCGGCGACGTCATCAACCTGTCGCCGACGACGGGACTCAAGGCGAACACCCGCTACCGATTCTCGGTCACCAGCGGCGCCCGGGACCTGGACGGGCGGACCTTCACACCATGGAGCTCGGTGTTCACCACCGGGGCGGGCACCGGTACGGGCACCATTGCCTTCGACAAGGTGGCGACGTCGGCGACGGGCCGGAGTTTCGCCTCCGTGGTGAAGGGCCCCGACGCCAAGCTGTACGCGTCCACGCTCGACGGATACATCCTGCGGTACGCCATCGCCGCCGACGGCACCCTGAGCGGGGCGGAGACGATCTCCACCGTGCGCACGGACGCGACGGCCCGCGGCCTGCCGGGAGCACCGAACCGCTCCATCATCGGGATGGCATTCGATCCCTCCTCCACGGCAGCCGCCCCAGTCCTGTGGATCACCTCCAACACCATGTACGCCGGAGGCACACCGAACGAGCCGGACTGGTCGAGCAGCATCGCCAGGCTGAGCGGTCCAGGGCTCGGCACGTACACCGAGGTGATCAGCCGTCTGCCCCGGTCCGTGAAGGACCACGAGACCAACTCCCTGGCCTTCGGCCCTGACGGCGCCCTCTACGTGGCGCAGGGCGCCAACAACGCCATGGGCGCCGCCGACCCGGCGTGGGGCAACCGCCCCGAGCATCTGCTCAACGCCGCCGTGCTGCGCCTCGACCCGGCCAAGCTCCCGGCGTCCGGTGCCGTCGACGTGCGGACCGAGAGCCCGGGAACGTACAACCCCTTCGCCCCCAACGCACCGCTGACCCTCTACGCGACGGGCGTACGCAACGCCTACGACCTGGTATGGCACACCAACGGCCACCTCTACACACCCACCAACGGGTCCGCGGCCGGAGGCAACACGCCCGCCACTCCCACACCGCTGCCCGCGGCCTGCTCTCGCCGGATCGACGCGACGACGGCCGGGTCCTACACGGGTCCGACCGTGCCGGGGATCACGTCCAACCCCGTGGCGGAGACCGACTACGTCTTCGACGTGAAGAAGAACCGCTACTACGGGCACCCGAACCCGGCGCGCTGCGAGTGGGTGCTGGCCGGGGGCAACCCCACGTCGGGCACCAGCCCCTTCGAGGTCACCGGCTACCCGGTGGGCACCCAGCCTGACCGCAACCTTGACTCGGCCGGCATGTACGACGCCGGGCTGCACGCCTCCGCCGACGGGGTCGTCGAGTACCGCGGCAACGCCTTCGGCGGCGCGCTCAAGGGCAAGCTCCTCGTGGTCCGTTACAGCAGTGGCCAGGACATCGAGGTGTTCGGCGTCGACGCGCAAGGGAAGCTGTCGGCGCCCACGACGGGCATCACCGGGTTCACCGGATTCCAACAACCGCTGGACGTCACAGAGGACACGGCCAAGGGCACCCTGTACGTCACAGAACTGGGCGCTTCGAAGATCACCCTGCTCAGGCCCAGGGTGTGACGCCGAGAGGCGAGTCGGCCGGGCACTACCCGGCACACGTGGGGCTGCCATATGCGTGTCCGGCGCACGTGGCACTCACGGACGACACGGTCCGCGCACCACGATCCGGGCCGGGCGCGGACCAACTCGTCTGCACAGCCAGGGATTCCGCTCTCGCGGCAGGCCAAGAGCGACTTCCGGCTTCACACCGCCACTCCCCTGGGCATCGCCCTGCTCAATGGCCACCGGCCCCCTCTTCCTGCCTGAGGTGCCGCTGGCCACTCAACTCGAGCAGCGCCTTCCGCTTCACGGCGCCAGGGTGGTGTCGCCGGGCGCGAAGGGTGCCCCCGGCTTGGGAGCGGGAGCGAGGGCGTCCGGCCGCGCCGCCGTCAGCTCTCCCGGACCGCCTGGCGGTCGGTCAGAGCCCGCGCCTTGGCGTTCTCGATGTGCTGCCGCATCTTCTTCGCCGCACCCTCCGCGTCTCCCGCGATCATCATGTCGAGGACGGCGGCGTGTTCGCGCGCCGGGGACTCGGCCTCGGAGGCGCCGAGTTCGGTGAAGAGACGGAAACGCTGGACGTGGCCGCCGAGGGAGCGGTAGGCGGTCTCAAGGAACGGGTTGTCGCACTGGGCGGCGATGCGCAGATGGAAGCGCTCGTCGGCGGCCCAGTAGGGACGCACCGAAGCCGAGGAGGGTGCCGCCGCACACCGTTTCAGGTCCTGGATGCTCTCCTTGAGTTCGTCCAGGAACTCCGGTGTGGTGCGCCGGGCCGCCTCGTGGACCATCGCCGGTTCCAGGACGAGCCGTGCGTCCATCAGTTTGACCAGCTCGCGCTCGGTGAAGAGCGGTGCGACGCGATACCCCTTGAGCGCTTCCCTGCGCACCAGGCCGGTGTGCTCCAGGCGTGCGAGGGCCTCGCGGAGCGGGGTCTGGCTGACATCCAGCTCCCGGGACAGGGCGCCGATGTTCACGGACTGCCCCGGTGACCACAGACCGTCCATGAACTGGCCGAGGAGTACCTCGTACATCTTGTCGGCCAGGGGTTGCCGGGCGGACGGGCGCGTCGTAGCCATCATGCCTCCTTCGGGGCCCGACCTTAGCGCAGCCGCTCCTCACTCTTGATCGCGCTCGAATCCTATACTATTTTGCTCATCGCTATAGTATAGCGAGAGGTCGAGGAGGATTCCGATGCATGACAGCGGCCCGCCCGTGGTGCTCGTGACCACGGCGTATCTGGAACCGGACGGCGAGGTCGACCGACTGTTGCGGGAAGCCGGTTTTCGCACGGTCTTCGCCCGGGCGGCGGACCGGCGCGCGTCGGAACGGTCGCTGCCGGCCGCCGTCACCCGCGCAAAGGCCTCGGCCATCGTGGCGGGCACCGACGCGTTCACCGCCGAGGTGCTCGGGGCGTCCCCCGGGCTGCGGGTCGTGGCCCGGTGCGGCGCCGGATACGACAACGTGGACGTGGCAGCCGCCACCCGGCACGGCATCGCCGTCACCCATACGCCCGGCGCCAACCGGCAGTCGGTCGCCGAACACGTCCTCGGACTGATGGTCAGCTGCGCCCGGGGCATTCCGCAGAACGTCGCCGAGGTACGGGCAGGGGGCTGGTCGCAGCCCAGCGGGCGGGAGCTGGCGGGGGCCACGCTCGGGGTGGTCGGGCTCGGCTCGATCGGGCGGGCCGTCGCCCGCCTCGGCAGGGCGCTCGGCATGCGGGTCGTGGGGCACGACCCGCAGTTGGACGCCGCCTTCCTCAAGGAGACCGGGGTGGTCGCCCTGGCGCTGCACGAGGTGCTGGCCGAGGCCGACTTCGTGACGCTGCACCTCGCACTCGACGCCTCCACACGGCACTTGATCGACGGCGCCGCGCTGCGCCGGATGCGGCCCGGCGCATATCTGATCAACACCGCGCGCGGCGGCATCGTCGACGAGGAGGCCCTCGCCGACGCGCTCGCCGGGGGCCTGCTCGCCGGCGCCGCGCTGGATGTGACGGAACAGGAGCCGCTGCCGGCGGACTCCCGGCTGCGAGCGTTCGACAACGTGCTGGTCACCGGGCACATCGCGGGCGCCACGGTGCAGGCCCGCGCCCGCTCCAGTGTCTTGGCGGCTCGGCAGGTGATCGACGTCCTGTCCGGACGACCGCCCGCGCATCTCGTCAATCCCGGCTGCGCGGCCGCGCACGCCGAGGTGCGGTGATGGGGGCCCTCTGGCGGCCGGGCAGGCGCGGCAAGGGCGACCTGCCGGTGGCGGTTGCGGAGCCACGGCCGGGGGCGCTTCCGGCGCGTGTGCCCTTGACCTCGTGCCCAGAGGCACAGCCGGTGGTGTCTGCGGGCGGTGTGTCGTCAGCGGTGCCCGCAGGCGCCCTTCGGCTGCCCGGCGGTCCGCCTCTGGCCGCCAACCTCAAGTGGCTCTTCACGGAACTGCCCTTCGAGCGGCGCTTCGAGGCGGCGGCCGGGGCGGGCTTCGCCGGCGTCGAGTACGCGGCGCCCTACGCGTATGCCCCGGCGCGGCTGCGCGCGCTGCTGCGAGAGGCGGGGCTGCGGCAGGTTCTCATCAACTCGCCTGCCGGAGAGCCCGGTTCGCCGGAGCGGGCGGGCCTCGCCTGCCATCCAGGGCGGACCGCGGACTTCCGCGCCGGGATCGAGCGTGCTCTGATGTACGCGGCCGATCTTGGCGCGGGGCTCCTGCACGTCCTGGCGGGGGTCGCGCCGCCGGACGTGAGTGCCGAGCGCGCCTTCGCCACGTACGTCACCCACCTCGCCTGGGCCGCCGACCGTGCGCACGGCACCGGCGTACGGATCGTCATCGAGGCGCAGAACGAGCGTGACGCGCCCGGGTACTTCCTGCGCACCCAGGCCCAGGCGGCGGCGGTCGTGGAAGCGGTGGGCCGCGACCGGGCGGGGCTGCTGCTCGACCTCTACCACGCCCAGGTCACCGAGGGAGACCTCGTGCGGACCGTGCACACCTATCTGCCCTACGCCCTGCACCTGCAGCTCGCCGACCCGCCCGACCGCACCGAGCCGGGCACCGGCGAGGTCCGCTGGCCGCGCGTCTTGGACGCCGTGCGCGAGGCCGGGTACGCGGGCTGGGTCGGCTGCGAGTACCGCCCCGCCGACGGCACCGTGGAGGGTCTCGGCTGGGTCACGGAGGTACGGGCATGAAC
>NZ_WMBF01000203.1:0-10881 GCF_019400875.1 Streptomyces anatolicus
GTACTGCCCCACGCCCCCGGCCCGCCTTCCGGCCCGTCGCCATTCGGGAGGCGCGGGACGCCGTCACCGTGGCCGCGCTGTATCTGCGGTGGCTCGGGTTTCTCCATACCCGTAGTGCCGCCCGGCGCCCGCCCTCAGGGGCGCGGATCACCGCGCGCGGGATGCTGGCCCAGGTCGACCCAGGGCCGCGCCGCACCTCGCCGCGCGACATCGAGTGCCTGTGGCTCACCGCCCTGGCCGGGGCCGGTGACGACCCCGTGGCCTGCGCCTTCTTCTCCCTCGCCGGATATACGGACGAGGCCCGCGCCCGCGCGGACGCGCTCGGCGTGCCGCTGTTCACCCTGGACCTCACCGGCACGCCCCGGCCGGTCAACACCGCCGCGCACGAACTCATCGCGACCGGCGCCTGAGGCGGCCCGGCCCGGACAGGAATTGGCACACCTGTTCGAACGAGGAGTACTCTGTACCCATGGCACGGCACCACCAGCTCCAAGGGTCACTCTTCGACCAGAGCGACGACCCCCGCCTGCGCCCCCTGGACGGCATCCGCAGGACGGTCCTCGGCGACGGAGCCTGGATCGACCTCCTGCCGGGCTGGCTCACCGGCGCCGACGCCCTGTTCGAACGCCTCGCCGCCGACGTCCCCTGGCAGGCCGAGCGCCGGCAGATGTACGAGAGGGTCGTCGACGTACCGCGCCTGCTCGCCTTCTACCGCGCCGGTGAACCCCTGCCCCACCCCGTACTCGACGAGGCCCGGCGCGCCCTGTCCGCGTACTACGCCGCCGAACTCGGCGAGGAGTTCACGACGGCCGGCCTGTGCCACTACCGCGACGGACGCGACAGCGTGGCATGGCACGGCGACCGCGTCGGCCGTGGCGCCCGCGAGAACACGATGGTCGCCATCCTCTCCGTGGGAGCCCCCCGCGACCTGCTGCTCCGCCCGCGCCGAGGCGGCGACACGGTCCGCCACCCCCTCGGGCACGGCGATCTCATCGTGATGGGCGGCTCCTGCCAGCGGACCTGGGAACACGCCGTCCCCAAATCGGCCCGCGCCACGGGCGGCCGCATCAGCATCCAGTTCCGCCCGCACGGAGTCCGCTGACCGCGAGCAGATGCCGCAGATGCCGTACGAGGGCCAGCGCGGCCAGCACCGCCACGAGCCCGCAGACCCCCGGCCAGCCGAAGACGCCATAGGCCCGCGCCCCCAGCCAGGAACCGACGCTTCCGCCCAGGTAGGCGCACGTCATGTACGCCGTATTGAGCCGCGAGCGCGCCTCGTCGCTCAGCGCGAAGATCCGTACCTGGTTGGCGACCATGCCCGACTGCATCGCGACGTCGAGCAGCAGCGACGCCACCGCCAGCGCGGCGAGCCCGACCGCGCCGCCGATCCCCCCGAGCAGCAGGAGGGCGGCCGCGGCGAGCACCGCGAGGATGGCGGCCAGGTTGACCGCGTCGGGCCCCCGCCGGTCCACCAGGCGTCCCGCGACCGGCGTACAGATCATGGTCCCGGCGTTGACCAGGGCGAGCAGGCCGACCGCCGACGCCCCGAGCCCGTACGCGGGACCGGACAGCAGGAGCGCGACGCCCGTCCACAGCGCCGAGAACCCGCCGAAGAGCATCGCCTGGTAGAAGCCGGAGCGCCGCAGCTCCGGCTCGGTGCGCAGCAGCCGCAGGGACGCCCCGACCAGCGCGGGGTAGCTCTGCCGGGAGGGCGCGGTGGTCCTCGGCAGCGCGCGGGAGAGGACGAGCGCGAGGAGCAGGGCGATGGCCGCCGTCGTCAGATACGGGGCACGCCAGCCCAGCCACTCGCCGAGGGCCCCTCCGAAGGCGCGGGAGAGCAGCATGCCGCCGATCGACCCGCTGAGCAGCGTTCCGGTGACGGCGCCGCGCCGGTCCGCAGGTACGAGCCCCGCCGCCATGGGCGCGAGGATCGGGGCGATCACGGTGGTGACGCCGACGAGGGCGCTCGCCGCGAGCAGCGGCACGAGCCCCGGCGCGAGCCCCGCACCGAGCAGGCCGAGCCCGGCGACGGAGAGCAGCGAGACGAGGAGCGGCCGGTACGGGACGCGGTCGCCGAGCGGTACGAGGAGGAAGATGCCGGCCGCGTAGCCGAACTGGACGGCCGTCACCACCAGCGTGGCGGTGTCGGCGGACACGCGAAGCCCCTCGGCGATCAACGGACTGATGGCCTGCGGGAAGTAGACGTTGCCGACGGCCACCCCGCACACGACGGCGAGCAGCAACACCATCCCGCGCCCGAGCCCGGACGGGTCGACGGGGCCTGCGGTCGGCTCCGCCCGGGGCCGTCCGCCGCGGCGGGTCGCTCTCTGGATCACCGGCACACGATCCACGCCGGGAACGGGGCGGCACAACCGGTTTTCGCCGGGCCATACTCACCCCATGCCGATCCGTCCCGCCACCGCCGCCGAACTCCCCGCCCTCCAGCACATCGAACGCGCCGCAGGCGAAGCCTTCCGCGTCCTCGGCATGGACGCCATCGCGGACGACGAGCCGCCCACGACAGCGGAGTTGGAGCGTTTCCGCCGGGCGGGCCGGGCGTGGGTCGCCACCGATGATGACGACGCCCCGGTCGCGTACGTACTCAGCGAGCCCATCAAGCCCACCGAGCACATCGAACAGATCACCGTGCACCCCAGGGCCGCCCGCCGCCGCGTCGGCCGCGCGCTGATCGACCACCTCGCGGAGCGGGCCCGCGCGGAGGGCCGGACCGCGCTCACCCTGACGACGTTCGCGGACGTGCCGTGGAACGCCCCGTACTACGCCCGCATCGGCTTCCGCCCGCTCGCGGACGCCGAACTCACCCCCGCCCTCAGAGAGATCCGCGCGCACGAGGCGGAGCTGGGCCTCGACCGGTGGCCCCGCCTCTGCATGCGCCGCGCCCTCACCGCGGGCGTCAGCCCCCGAACCGCTCCCTGAGTTCGATCTTGCGTACCTTGCCCGAGACCGTCATCGGGAAGGACTCCAGGATCCGCAGCGCGGCCGGGACCTTGTAGTGGGCCAGCTTGCCCTTGCAGTACGCCTGTAGCTCCTCCAGCGTCAGTACGTCGTCGGGGCTCCGCAGGATCACGCAGGCCAGCGGCGTCTCGCCGTACCGCTCGTCGGGGACGCCCACCACCTGGACGTCGGCGATCTTCGGGTGGGCGTACAGGAACTCCTCGATCTCGCGGGGGTAGATGTTCTCGCCGCCCCTGATGATCATGTCCTTGATGCGGCCGACGATCTGGACGTAACCGTCCTCGCGCATGACCGCCAGATCGCCCGTGTGCATCCAGCGCCCGGCGTCGATGACCTCGGCCGTGCGCTCGGGCTCGTTCCAGTAGCCGAGCATGACGCTGTAGCCGCGCGTGCACAGCTCCCCGGAGGCGCCGCGCGGCAGGGTCGCGCCGGTCGCCGGGTCGACGATCTTCACCTCGATGTGCGGCAGGACGCGGCCGACGGTGCCCGTGCGGCGCTCCAGGTCGTCGTCGCGGCGCGTCTGCGTGGAGACGGGCGAGGTCTCGGTCATGCCGTAGCAGATGGAGACCTCCTCCATGTGCATCTCGGCGACCACCCGCTTCATCACCTCGACCGGGCAGGGCGAGCCCGCCATGATGCCGGTGCGCAGCGAACTCAGGTCGTACGTCGCGAAGTCGGCGAGGTTCAGCTCCGCGATGAACATCGTGGGCACGCCGTAGAGCGAGGTGCAGCGCTCGCGCTCGACGGCGTGGAGTGTCGCCACGGGGTCGAAGGACGGCGCCGGGATGACGATGCAGGCGCCGTGCGAGGTGGCGCCGAGGTTGCCCATCACCATGCCGAAGCAGTGGTAGAAGGGCACGGGCAGACAGACCCGGTCCTGCTCGGTGTAGCCGACCGTGCGGCCCACCCAGTAGCCGTTGTTGAGGATGTTGTGGTGGGAGAGCGTGGCTCCCTTGGGGAAGCCGGTGGTGCCCGATGTGTACTGGATGTTGACCGGGTCGTCGCAGATCAACTCCGCCTCCCGGGCCGCCAGTTCGTCCGGCCCGACGGAGGCGGCGGCCGCCAGCAGCGCGCCCCACGAGCCGTCGTCGCCGATGTAGTGGACGGCGCGCAGTCCGGGGCAGCGGGGCCGCACCTCGTCGACGAGCGCGCGGTAGTCGCTGCTCTTGTGGGCCCGCGAGGCGACCAGGACGGAGACACCCGACTGGTTCAGGACGAACTCCAGCTCGTGCGCCCGGTAGGCCGGGTTGATGTTCACCATGATCGCGCCGATGCGGGCGGTGGCGTACTGCACGAGCACCCACTCGGCGCAGTTCACCGCCCAGATCCCGACACGGTCCCCCTTGCCGACCCCCGATCCGAGGAACCCGCGCGCCAACCGCTCGACGGCGGCGCCGAATTCGGCGTACGTCCACCGGGTGCCCGCCGCGACATCCACGAGGGCGTCCCGCTCGGGCCAGGCGGCGACGGCCCGGTCGAGGTTCTGCCCGATGGTGTCCCCGAGGAGGGGCGTGCCGCTGGTGCCGTGCGCGTACGAGAGTCCGGTCTCCGCGGTCACGTGGGCGCGCCCCGCATTCGCCTTGTTCAACATGGCGTCAAGAATGCCCCGGGATGCTTCGCCCGCCTACCCCGCCCAGCGATCACCGAGCCGCCGCATTCGGTCACTTGCGGCATTTCAGCCCGCTCACCCCTTCGGGGACACCACAATGTGCGCATGGGTGATGACTGGAAGCAACAACTGGACCAGCTCCACGCCGGTTTGGTGCAGCGCGACGATCCCGCCGAGCTGGTGACCGAGGCCGACGCCGTCGACGCGTCGTACCGCTATCCGTATCTCGCGGTCCGTGGCCCCGTCTTCGGCATCGCCGTGCTCGATCCCGCGGCCGGGCCCCACTGGCGGGTGGTGAAGCCGGTCGTGGACGGCATGGCCCAGCAGGCGCGGGACACGCTGAACTCGCTGCTGTGGTTCAAGGCGAAGGACGACACCGACGACCGCGCCGAGCGCCGTGATCTGCTGGCGGCGGTCGCGATCCTGGAGCGCCGGCCGGTCAACGAACTGGAGGTCCGCGGCGTGCGCTACCGCGTGGTGCGCGGCGACGAGTTCGCGCGTACGGGGGACGACGGTCTGGAGCCGCCCCGGCCGACCGACCCGGAACCGGCCGACCGCTCGTGGACCGGGCGGCACAACCCGCCGTCCGCGGACCCCGGTTTCACCCTTGACCCCACCGAGGACACGCCGGGCCTCATGTCGAGCGCCCTCAAGCTCGGGCTGCGGGAGTTCACCTATACCGGCGCGCGGTTCCCCGCCGACGTGCGCAAGGACTCCGAGCGGGCCGCCCACACTCATCCCGGCATCGTGCTGCTGCCCGTCGGCTTCGGCGTGGCCGAGCGCCGCGAGAAGGGGTGGCGGCCGCGGACCGCGCTGATGCCGACCCCGCACGACGCCCGCCGGATGCTGTACGACGCGATGACGGAGTCCTGGCCGCTGCTGCACAAGTTCGACCCCGAGGAGCGGGCGGCGCACGCGCGCGCCGCCGAGAAGTTCAAGGCCGCGGGCCACGCCAACGAGGCGCGCGTGGGCGACACCCTGTACCGGATCTGCCGTACCGAACGGCTCGTGCGCGTCGGCCCCGACGGCCCGGAGCCGCCCCGCCCCTCGGACGTGGACTCCTACGGCCCCATGAAGATGCATCCCACGATGGACGAGGAGGGCAGGCTCCTGCCCGGCGACTGAGTCACCGCATCTGGACGACTGAGTCACCGCATCTGACGGCGCACCAGTTCGTGCAGGCGGCCGCTCGTGTCCGCCAACAGCTGGGTGGGCGGCCCCTGTTGCACGATCCGGCCGCCCGACATGACGATCACCCGGTCGGCGTCCATGACGGTGGAGAGGCGGTGGGCGATCACGACGCGCGTGGCGTTCAGGGCGCGGGTGCTGTCGATGACCGTGCGCTGCGTCTCGTTGTCCAGGGCGCTCGTCGCCTCGTCGAAGAAGAGGACGCGCGGGCGGCGGATGAGGGCCTGGGCGATCATCAGCCGCTGGCGCTGCCCGCCCGAGACCGCGCCGCCGCCGGAGATCATCGTGTGCAGGCCCATCGGCATGCGCTTGATGTCCTCGGCGAGGCCCGCCATCGCGGCGGCCTCCCACGCCTCCTCCTGCGTGAACGACTCCGCGCCGCGGATGCAGTCCAGGATCGAGCCGCTGAGCGGCTGGGCGTTCTGCAGGACGACCCCGCACTGGCGGCGCACGGCCGACTGGTCGAGGGCGGCCAGGTCCTGACCGTCGTAGAGCACGCTGCCCGCCACCGGTTTGTCGAAGCCGATCAGGAGGCGCAGCAGCGTCGACTTGCCGCAGCCGCTCGGCCCGACGACGGCCACGAACTCGCCCGGGCGGATGGTCAGCGACACGTCGTCGAGGACGAGGGGGCCGTCGTCGGTGTAGCGGAAGGACAGGCCGCGGGCCTCGATCGCGCCCTGGAGTTCGCCCGGCTGGGTGCTCGCCTCCCGCACCTCGGGGGCCTCGTCGAGCACCGGCTTGATCTGCTCGAACATCGGCAGCACCGAGGCCGCCGAGATGAGCGCGCCGGTGAGCTGGGTGACGGAGGTGAGCAGCATCGTCACGGCGGTGCTGAAGGTGAGGAACTCCCCCGCGGTCAGGCTGCCGCGGGCCGGGCCCGCGAGGAGGACGAACATGATGAGCGTGCACAGGGGGAGGTAGACGGCGTTCAGGACCGTCGTCGCGTTCTTGACGCGGCCCGCCCGCTGCTGCAGCTCGCGGCTGCGGGCGAACTCCCCCGCCCAGGCCGCGTACGCGAAGCTCTCCGCCCCCGCCACCCGGAGCTTGGGCAGGCCGCGCAGGGTCTGGAAGGCCTGGTTGTTGAGCTTGTTGCCAAGATCGACAAGGCGCCGCTGCCAGCGCAGCTCCCACAGGCCGAGGGCGAGGAAGACGGTGGCGATGACGGCGAGCATCGCCAGGGCGGCCAGGGCGAGGGGGACGCTGTAGAGCAGCAGCAGGACGAGGTTCATCGCACCGATCGTGCTCGACTGGAGCGCGACGGGGCCGATGCCCGAAAGGACCCGGCGGATGGCGCTGACACCCATGGCGGCGCTGGCCAGTTCGCCGGTGGAGCGGGAGGTGAAGAAGCGGGTGGGCAGCCTCAGGAGCCGGTCCCAGACGGCTGGTTGGAGCGCGCTCTCCATGCGGCCCTCCAGCCGCAGGATGGTGAGGTTCTGGAGCAGCATGAACGCCGCCGAGACGATGCTGGTGATCATGACCGCGAGGGAGACCTGGACGATGAGGCTTTTCTCGGCGTTCGGCACGAATACGCCGAGCACCTGGCCCGTCGCGATCGGCACCAGCGCACCGATCGCGACCGTCACGAGCGAGGCGAGCGCGAGGTTGCGCACATCGCCCGCGGTGCCCCGCAGGCTGAAGCGGACGAGCCGCCACGGCGTCAGTCTCCGCTCGGGCAGCGGCCGGTAGAACATGACGGCCTGCGGCTCGAACTCGTCCGCGTTGGTCTTGTCGACGCGGGTGCGCCGCCCGGAGGTGGGGTGCACCGACTCGTAGCCGCCGCGCCGCCACAGCAGTGCGACCGGCGCGCCGCTCGCGGCCCGGTGCCCCACCAGCGGGCCCGCGTACTCACGCCACCAGCGCCCGTCGAGCCGCACCGCGCGGGTGCGGATCCGGGAGGCCACCGCGATCCGCTCCACCGGGTCGAGCCGGTCGTTCACCGCGCCGCCGTCCGCCCGGCCCGCCAGTGTGATGCCCGCCGCCTCGGCGACAAGGCGGCATGCCGCGTACGTGGCGTCGTCGCCGCCCCGCGCGTCGGCTCGGCGTGAACTGTCCCTGCCCGTACGGCCGATGGCGGCGATGAGGGTCCGGTCGGCCTGCTCGCGGACGTTCTCGCCCGCCTTGATACCGGCCGCCGTGCGGTCCTCGTGGGCCCGCTCAAGGCGTTCGATCCAGCGGTCGAGCGTGGCGAGCAGCCGGTACTGCTGGTTGACCATGCGCTGCCACATCGCGGGGTCCACGAGCAGATCGCCCGCCGCCTCGGCGCTGTAGGCGGATCCGTACCGCACACTGCCCGGCGCGACCGGCATCCAGAGGATGTCGTCGTCGGTGACGGCGTCGTCGGGGTCCTCGGCCAGGGTGCGGCCGTCGAGCGGGGCTTCGAACAGGACCCGGTGGCCGCGTCCGATGCCGAGCGCGAAGGCGTGCTCCAGGAGGCTCAGGGCCGCGTCCTGGGTGTCGTACGCCGTGGGGTACTGCTGCTCGTACGCCCAGGTGTCGCCGTAGTCGGGGCGGTACAGCTCGCGCAGCGGGACGCGGCGCAGCTCGCAGCCGGCCAGGGGGCGGCCGACGAGGGTGTGCTGGGGGCCTTCGACGGGGCCGAGGAGCAGGGTGCCCGGTTCGAGGCGGCCCAGAAAGTGCCAGTGGCCCTGCTGCACGGCGTCGACGGCGAACAGGTCGAGCGCGCCCGCCACGACGAGCCACAGCACCTGCGGGCCCTCCAGGTGGACGCTGCGCAGGCCCGCGCAGTCGACCGGTGTCCCGAGCGCGCCGAAGGCGGCGGTGACCGTGTCGTGCGCGGGGACGTACTGCTCCTGGGTCACCTCAGTCCTCCTTGACCAGGTCGGCGTGGGTCACCTCAGTGCTCCTTGACCAGGTCGGCGTAGGGGCCGCCGGCGGCGACAAGATGTTCGTGGCGGCCGCGCTCCACGACCTGGCCGTGGTCGAGTACGACGATCTCGTCGCTGTCGCGCACGGTGCTCAGGCGGTGGGCGATGACGACGCAGGCGCAGCCGCGGCGGCGCAGATTGTCGATGATGACCTGTTCGGTCTCGGCGTCCAGGGCGCTGGTGACCTCGTCGAGGACGAGGACGCTGGGGCGGCGGACCAGGGCGCGGGCGATCTCCAGGCGCTGGCGCTGCCCGCCGGAGAAGTTCCGGCCGTCCTGTTCGACGCGGCCGTGGATGCCGCCGGGCCTGCGGGCCACGACCTCGTACAGGCAGGCGTCCTGGAGCGCGGCGACCACGGCGTCGTCGGGGATGGAGGGATCCCACAGGGCGACGTTGTCGCGGATCGTGCCCTCGAAGAGGAACACGTCCTGGTCGACGAAGGAGACGGAGGCGGCGAGCGCGCCGCGCGGGATGTCCTCGAGGCGCTGCCCGTCGATGCGGATCGTGCCCTCCCACGGGCTGTAGAGCCCCGAGATCAGCCGGGACACGGTCGACTTGCCGCTGCCGGAGCCGCCGACGAGCGCGACCTGCTGCCCCGGGCCGACCGACAGGGAGAAGCCGGTCAGGAGCGGCTTGTCGAGGGGGCTGTAGCCGAAGGTGATGTCGTCGAGGGTGACGTGCCCCTTGAGGCGGCGGGTGCTCGCGGCCGGCTCCGGGCGCGAGTAGAGGGAGTCGACGGGGAAGTTCTCGACGTCCTTGAGGCGGGCGACGTCGGCGGCGAAGTCCTGGATGCGGCCCGCGACGCCGTTGAGGCGGGTGATCGGCGCGGTGAAGCGGGTGACCAGGGCCTGGAAGGCGACGAGCAGGCCGATCGACAGATGTCCCTCGACCGCGCGCAGGCCGCCGATCCACAGGATCAGGGCGCTGTTGAGGGTCGCGAGGGTCGGCGCGACGACACCGAGCCAGGCGCTCGGCACACCGAGGCGCTGCTGCTCCTCCAGGGTGGTGGCGTGCTGGCCCGCCCAGCGCCGGAAGTAGCCGTTCTCGCCGCCGGTCGCCTTCATGGTCTCGATCAACTGCAGGCCGGTGTAGGAGGTGTTGGTGAGCTTGGCGCTGTCGGCGCGCAGCTTCTGGGTGCCGGTGGCGCGCAGCCGGATGACGACGCGCATCGCCACGATGTTCAGCAGGGCGATGCCGACGCCGACGAGGGTGAGCTGCGGGTCGTACGTCCACAGCAGGGCGGCGTAGAGGAGTACGACGACGCCGTCGACCCCGGCCGCGGTGAGGTCGCGGGCCAGGGTCTCGGCGACCGCGTCGTTGGAGGCGAGGCGCTGCACGAGGTCGGCGGGGCTGCGCTGGGCGTAGAAGGTGACGGGCAGGCGCAGCAGATGCCGGAAGAAGCGGGCGCTGCCGAGCGTGGAGGAGATGATGCGGCCGCGCAGCAGGTTCGCCTGCTGCAGCCAGGTCAGCACCACGGTGAGCGCCACCATCGCGCCCATCGACGCGAACAGGGCGCCGAGGAGCGAGGTCTGATGGCCTATCAGGAACAGGTCGATGTACGTCCGGCTGAGCGCGGGCAGCGCGGCGCCGACCGCGACGAGCAGCAGGCTGGCGACCAGGGCCGCGAGCATCGTGCCCGTGGTGCCGCGCAGCCGCGCCGGGAGCGCCTTCATGACGCCGGGTCTGCGGCCTCCGGGGCGGAAGTCCGCCCCCGGTTCGAGGACGAGGACGACGCCGGTGAAGCTGGTGTCGAAGTCCTCGGAGGGCACGAAGCGGCGGCCCTTGCCGGGGTCGTTGATGTAGACGCCCCGGCGGCCGAGGCGGCGCCCCGTGCCGTCGTAGACGACGTAGTGGTTGAACTCCCAGAAGAGGATCGCGGGCGCCTTGACCTCGGCGAGCGCGGCGGGCTCCATCTGCATGCCCTTGGCGGTGAGGCCGTAACTACGGGCCGCCTTGAGGACGTTGCTGGCCCGCGAGCCGTCGCGGGAGACGCCGCACGCGATGCGCAGCTCCTCCAGGGGGACGTGCCGCCCGTGGTGGGCGAGGACCATGGCGAGGGCGGCGGCGCCGCACTCCACGGCCTCCATCTGGAGGACGGTGGGCGTGCGGACGGTCTTCGGGCGCCTGCCCTTCGCGGCGGGGCGCGGCGCGGCGCGACGGCCGCGCTTCGGCGGCTCGGGGCGGTGCCTGCGGCGGCCGCCGGGGGGCGGCAGCTGCTGCTGG
>NZ_WMBF01000874.1:0-752 GCF_019400875.1 Streptomyces anatolicus
ACCCCGCCCCCCTGCACGAAGTCGGCGCCCTCCTCGAAGCCCGCTCCGTCCACCCCGGCCGCTCCGCGTACCACCACCTGATGGCGCTCGCCCACACCCACTCCATCCCCAGGAGCCGCGTCGAAACGGTCCTGCGCCTCGCGGGCATCGACGAGGTCGCCCGCAGACGCGTCAAGGGCTTCTCCCTCGGCATGGGCCAGCGCCTCGGCATCGCCGCCGCCCTGCTCGGCGACCCGGCCACGCTCATCCTCGACGAGCCCGTCAACGGCCTCGACCCCGAGGGCGTCCTGTGGATCCGCAACCTCCTCAAGTCCCTCGCCGCCGAGGGGCGTACGGTCCTCATCTCCTCGCACCTCATGAGCGAGATGGCGCTCACCGCCGACCACCTGATCATCATCGGCCGCGGCACACTCCTCGCCGACACCACCGTCGAACGCTTCGTACGCGACTCCGGCTCCGGCGCCGTCAAGGTCGCCACCCCCGAGGCCGGACGCCTGAGCGAACTGCTCGCCAGCCCCGGCGTACAGATCACCACCGGCGCCCCCGGCGTCCTCGACGTACGCGGCGCGGATGCCCAGCACATCGGCCGCACCGCCGCCGCACACAACATCCCGCTCCACGAACTCACCCCGCACACCGCGTCGTTGGAGCAGGCCTTCATGGACCTCACCCGCGACTCCGTCGAGTACGCCACCACGACGACCGCCCCCCAGCCGGAAGGAGCCACGGCATGAGCACCCTCACGCCCACCC
>NZ_WMBF01000204.1:0-10876 GCF_019400875.1 Streptomyces anatolicus
CTCCCGCCCCTCCCCCGGATCGAGAAGGGCCAGGTCACCCAGGCGACCGTCCGGCGCGTCGGCCATACCGGTCAGCAGGGCACGCAGGCTCTCGCCAAGCCCCTCCACCGTTCCGGCGTCGAAGGCGGCCGGGTCGTAGTCCAGGTTCACGGCCAGGCTCTCGCCGGGTGCCACGACCACGCTGAGCGGGTAGTTCGTCGGTTCCAGGTCCCGCTCCCCCTCCATCGCAAGGCCGTGCCGGGCCATGGCGCCTTCGTCGAAGGGGTAGTTCTCGAAGACCACGAGGGAATCGAACAGGCTGGTGCCGCCGGGCACATCGCTCCACGACTGCACCTGCGCCAGCGAGACGAAGTCGTGGCGCCGCGCCTCCGCCTGGGCGTCCTGCAGCTCGCGCAGCCAGTCGAGGAGCGCGCGCCGCCCGTCGACGCGGGCCCGCACGGGCAGGGTGTTGATGAACAGGCCGACCATCGAGGTGACACCGGGCATGTCGGCGGGCCGGCCGGAGACGGTCGTACCGAACACCACGTCGTCACCGCCGCCGTAACGGGACAGGAGCAGCGCCCACGCACCCTGGACGACCGTGTTGAGGGTCAGTCCGGCGCGCTGGGCGGTCTCCCGCAGCCGGGCCGAGACGTCCGCGCCGAGGGCCATCCGCACGGACTCGGAGGAGGAGGCGCGGTGGGCGTCGGCGGGCCGCCGGTCGCGGGGCAGTTCGGTGGGTGCCAGGAAGCCCGCGAGGGTGGTGCGCCAGTACCGCTCGGCGCGCTCGGTGTCCTGCCCGGACAGCCAGCGCAGGTAGTCGGCGAAGGGCCGCCGGTCCGGCAGTCGCGGGCTGTGTCCCGCCACCAGAGCGGCGTACCGCTCGCACACCTCTTCGAAGACCTGGGCGGCGCTCCAGCCGTCCAGCAGGACGTGGTGGAAGGTCCACACAAGGCGGACCCGGTCCGCCGCGAGCCGGATCAGCGTCAGCCGCATCAGCGGCGCGGCGCCCAGATCGATACCGGCCTCCCGGTCCTCGGCGAGCAGGCGGTCCAGCTCCGGCACGCCGCGCTCGGCGGACCATCCGGTCCAGTCGTGGTGGGTGACGGGCACGGTGGCCCGGTGCCGGACGACCTGGAGGGGTTCCGCGGTCTCCTGCCACACGAGGTGGGTGCGCAGCACCGGGTTGGCGTCGGCAGTCTGCTGCCACGCCTCGGCGAGCGCGTGCGGATCGGTGACGCCGGACAGCACGAGCTGGACTTGGTTGACGTACGTACGGTTGTCGGCGTCGAGCAGGCTGTGGAAGAGCATGCCGGCCTGCATCGGCGTCAGCGGGTAGATGTCCGCGACGTCCCGGCCGTCCCCGGCGATCCGGTCCACGGCGCTCTGGTCGAGGCGGGCCAGCGGGAAGTCGGAGGGGGTACGGCCGCCCGCGTCCGGCAGGGCGCAGTGCCCGACGATGTCGCCGAGCGCCCGCAGCATGGCGTCGGCCAGCGCGGTGACGGTCTCCTCGCGGTGGCGTCCGGCGCTGTAGTACCAGGTGATCTCCAGCTGGTCGTCCTCGACCCGGGCCACGACGTCCAGCAGGTGCGGCCGCTCAGTGTCCGGTGCCTCGGCTCCGCCCAGACCGCCGGGCACCGCCCCGACCAGGGTGCCCTCGTCGGCGGACCAGTCGAAGCGGCCCAGGTAGTTGAAGCTGATGCCGGGTTCGGGCGTGCCGGTGAGCCGGTGCGCGCGGGCGAGGTGGCGCAGTACGCCGTAGCCGATGCCACGGTCGGGTACGGCGCGCAGCTGCTCCTTCACCGACTTCAGCGCGGTGCCCCAGGAACCGGCCGGGACGGACAGCGCGAGAGGGTAGAGCGAGGTGAACCAGCCGACCGTGCGGGACAGGTCGATGTCCTCGAAGAGCTGGTCCTCACGGCCGTGCCCTTCCAGGCCGACGGCGACGGTGTCGCGTCCGGTCCAGTCGCCGAGGGCCCGGCCGAGTGCGGTGAGCAGCACGTCGTCGACGCGGGTGCGGTAGACGCCGGGTACGCGGCGCAGGAGACCGTCGGTGTGGTCGCGGTCGAGGCGTACGGTGACCTCGCGGACGTCGGCCGTGGTGTTGCCGCCGTCGTGGTCCACGGGCAGCGGGTCGGCGCAGGCGCGGGCGGTCTGCTCCCAGTGGCCGAGCTGGGCGGCGAAGCGTTCGTCGTCGCGCAGCCGGGCGGCCCACTCCTGCACGGAGGTGGTGCGGGCGGGCAGCCGTACGGGTGCGCCGGACGCGGCCTGCCGGTAGGCGGTCTCCAGGTCTTCGAGCAGGATCCGCCAGGAGACGCCGTCGACCACCAGGTGGTGGGCGACGAGCAGCAGCCGGGCGCCGTCGGTGGCGGACAGCCGGCCGCCGTCAGTGGCGAACAGCCGGGCGGTGAACAACGGGCCGGTCTCGAGGCGGAGTTCGCTGTGCGCCTTTGCGGTGACGCGCTCCTCGTCCGCCGGGTCGTGGACCTGAAGCAGCTCCGGTATCGGCCCGTCGGCGGCGGCGATGTCCTGCCGCCAGGCGCCCTCGCCATCGCCACCGCCGTCGCCGTCGCCGTCGAGGAGGAACCGGGCGCGCAGGGCGTCGTGGTGCGTCCACAGGGCGGTGAGGGCGGTCCGCAGGGCGTCCAGGTCGATGGGGCCGGCCGTCTCGATGACGACGGACTGGTTGAAGAAGGCGGGGTGCGCGGGGCGCGGGTCGAGGAACCAGTGCTGGATCGGCAGCAGTTGCGCCGCACCCGAGACGGGTTCGGTGCCCGCGACGGCGAGCGCGGCGCCCTCGGTGGCGGCGGCCAGTTCGGCCACGGTGGGGTGCCGGAAGAGGTCGCGGGGGCTGAGCGTGAGCCCTGCCGCGCGGGCGCGGGAGACCACTTGGATGCTGAGGATGGAGTCGCCGCCCAGCATGAAGAAGTTGTCGTCCACGCCGACCCGTGCCACGCCGAGGAGTTCGGCCCAGATGCCGGTGAGGACGCGCTCGGCCTCGGTGCGCGGGGCGCGGTGGGCCTGTTCGCCGCCTGCCGCCCACTCGGGGGCGGGCAGCCGTCGCCGGTCGACCTTGCCGTTGGCCGTCAGGGGCAGCTCGGGCACGGTGACGAACGCGGCGGGCAGCATGTAGTCGGGCAGTCCGGCCGACAGGTGGGTACGCAGCCCGGCGGCGGAGGGCAGTTCGGCGGTGCGGGACGGCACGAGGTGGGCGGCGAGCCGCTTGCGTCCGCCGTCCTCGTACAGGGATACGACGGCCTCGGCGACGGCCGGGTGAGCGGTGAGCCGCGCCTCGATCTCGGCGGGTTCGACGCGGAAGCCGCGGATCTTGATCTGGTCGTCGGCGCGGCCGACGAAGTGCAGCTCGCCGTCGGCGCTCCAGCGCACGATGTCGCCGGTGCGGTACATGCGGGTGCCGGGCGGCCCGTAAGGGTCGGCGAGGTAGCGGGCGGCGGTGGCGCCGGGCCGTCCAGCGTAGCCCCGGGCCAGACCGGCGCCCGAGATGTACAGCTCGCCGGGGATGCCGGGCGGCTGCGGCTGGAGGGTGCCGTCGAGGACGTACACACGAGTGTTGTCGAGCGGGCGCCCGATGGGCAGTACGGCGGGCAGCGGGTCGCCGGAGCGGAAGACGCGGCGGGTGGCGAAGGTGGTGGTCTCGGTAGGGCCGTAGCCGTCGACGACGGTCAGGCCGGGGCAGGCGTCGAGCACCCGGCGCACCACCGCGCCCGGCACGGCCTCGCCGCCCGTCCATACCTCACGGGCGCCGCGCAGGCAGCCGGGGTCCTCCTGGGCGAGCAGGCGGAAGAGGCCCGCGGTCAGCCACAGGCTGCTCACCCGCTGCTCGGTAACGGCGTGTCGTACGTGGGTGGCGTCGAGGTCGGCGGGCGGGGCGAGGACGGCGGTGCCGCCGCGCAGGAGCGGCACCCACACCTCGTAGGTGGCGGCGTCGAAGGCGTGCGGCGAGTGGACGAGGACGCGGTCGTGTCCGGCGAAGGCCCGGTCGAGGGCGAGCGCGGCGACGTCCCGCTGGCGTACCGCGACGCCCTTGGGAGTGCCGGTGGAGCCCGAAGTGAACATCAGGTACTGGACGTTGTCGGGGTGCACGGCATGGTGGGGCACCGGCCCGGTGGGCGGCTCGAAGGCGCCGTCGGCCCGCAGGACGCCGTCACCCGGCAGCACCTCGCGGGCCGTCACCTCCCAGGCGGCGTCGGTGAGCAGCAGGCGGGCCCCGGCCTCGGCAAGCGTCCGGCGCAGCCGCTCGGCCGGCGCCCTGCCGTCAAGCGGCACATACACGCCGCCGGTGCGCACGAGCGCCAGCTGGGTGACGATCAGGTCGACGGAACGGTCCATGAGGACGCCGACCGGGTACTCCGGACGTACGCCCACCCCAGCAAGGCGATCCGCCAACTGACAGGCACGGGCGTCGAGTTCACGGTACGTGAGGTGCGCATCCCCGGCTTCCAGGGCCACGGCGTCAGGAGTGCGGCGCACCTGGGCGGCGAAGAGGTCGGCGACGGTGCTCTCGGGCAGGTCGGTGGCGGTGTCGTTCCAGGCGCGCAGGACCTGTTCGCGGCGCTCCTCGCCGAGCAGCGGCAGCCGGGCGGGCGGGCACGGCGAGGCGGTGGTCATGCCGGTGAGCAGGACGGTGAGGTATTCGGTCATGCGCTCGGCCGTGTCGGCGTCGAACAGCTCGGGGTCGTAGCCGAGGCGCAGGCCGAGCTCCGGGCCCGGGTAAGCGGTGAGGCCCAGCGGGTAGTTGGTGGTCTCGACGCCTTCCAGGCCGCTCAGGCGCAGTCCGTGAGTGGCGGCGAGGTCGTCGTCCACCGGGTAGTTCTCGAAGACGACGATGCTGTCGAAGAGACCGACGCGCTCGGGGAGTCCGGTGAACGTCTTCATCCGGGTGAGCGGCAGATGGTCGAAGCGCCGGTCCTCGCTCTGGTCCTGCTGGAGGGCGCGCAGCCAGTCGAGCAGGGTGCCATCACCGGGGACGGTGACCCGGGTGGGCAGGGTGGTGATGAACAGGCCGGTCATGGCCTCGGCACCGGGCAGCTCGGCGGGCCGGCCGGAGACGGTGGTGCCGAACACCACGTCGTCGCGGCCCGCCTGCCGGGCGAGGAGCAGCGCCCAGGCGCCCTGCACCAGGGTGTTCAGGGTGAGGCCCGAGGCGCGGGCCAGCTCTTCCAGCGCGCGCGTGTCGACCGCGGGCAGCGTGCCGTGGACCGCGTGCGTGGACTCGGCGCGGTGGGCCTCGCGCGGCTCGCGGTCGTAGGGCAGCGGCGTGGCCTCGGTCAGGCCCGACAGGCGGCCCCGCCAGTGCCGTTCGGCCGCCTCCTGGTCGCGCCGCCGCAGCCAGGACACGTACTCCCGGTAGGACGGGCGGTGCGGGAGGGCGGCATCGTCGGGTCCGGCGTGGTGGGCGAAGACGTCCGAGAGCACCTGGAACATGCTCCAGCCGTCGAGCAGCAGGTGGTGGAAGGACCACACCACGCGCACGGCGGTGTCGGAGACGCGGGCGAGCAACAGGCGCTGGAGCGGGGCCCGCCCGAGGTCGATGCCGTCGGCGCGGTCCCTGACCAGCAGCTCGTCGAGACGGGCACGGCGCTCGTCCTCCGTCAGGTCCCGCCAGTCGACGTGGGTGACGGGCACGGCCGCGTGACGCTCCACCACAAGCAGCGGTTCGGGTACGTCCTGCCAGACGACCCGGCCGCGCAGCACCTCGGTGCGGTCGGTGACGTGCTGCCAGGCCGCGGCGAGTGCCGCCGCGTCGGGCACGCCGTCCAGGAGGAACGTCAACTGCTGGACGTAGACGCCACTGTCGTCCTGGGACAGGCCGTGGAAGAGCATGCCGGTCTGGGTGGGCGTGAGCGGCAGGACGTCGGCCACGGCGGCCGGGTCGGCGCCGGTGATCCGGTCCACGGCGGCCTGGTCGAGGCGGGCCAGCGGGAAATCGGACGGGGTCCGCCCGGCGGCGCCCGGGCGGGCGGCGTGCCGGGCCAGGTCGGTGAGCGCGTCGCTGAAGCGCCCCGCGAGATCCGCGACCGTGTCCTTGTGGCCCGCGAGGTCGGCGTAGAACCAGGTGAACTCCAGTGCGTCACCCACGAGTTGGCCGACGACCTCGATGGCGTGCGGGCGCTCGACCGCCGGGTCGGCGTCCAGTTCCAGCGGGCGTACGGTGCCCCGGTAGAGGCTGTCGGAGTCCTCCGGCGTGTCCATGCGGCCCAGGTAATTGAAGCTGATCTGCGCGGCGGCGGCGCGCGGCGCCTTCCCGGGACCGGCGAGCCGGAGCAGCACGTCATGGCCGAGGCCGTTGCGGGGCACGGCGCGCAACTGCTCCTTGACCTGCTTCAGTACGGTGTCCCAGTCGGCGTCCCCGGGAACGGCGAGCGCGACGGGGTGCCGGGTCGTGAACCAGCCGACCGTGCGGCTGATGTCCAGCTCGCCGAAGAGTTCCTCGCGGCCGTGTCCCTCGACGTCGACCACCACCCGCTCCCGGCCGCTCCAGCCGCACAGCGCCCGGCCGAGCGCGCCGAGCAGGACGTCGTTGGCCTGGGTGCGGTAGGTGTCGGGCAGGGTGCGCAGCAGGGCCGAGGTCGCCTCGGCGCCCAGGCGCACGGTGAGCGACCGCTGCTCGGCGTAGGTGCCGGGGCCGCCCGTCAGTGCGACGGGCAGGGCGGGCCCGGACGCGGACTCGGGGAGCGCTTCGGCCCAGTACGCGCGCTCGTCGTCGAAGCCGCCGTCCGCCGCGTGGGCGTTCAGTCTGCGGGCCCACTGCCGCAGCGGCGTGGACTTCGCGGGCAGTGCCGCGCCGCCGTCCTCACCCGCGCGGCGGGCCCGGTAGGCACGGTCCAGGTCCTCGAGGAGCAGCCGCCAGGAGACCCCGTCGACCACCAGGTGGTGCACGGCGAGGTGCAGCAGGTGGGACGCGCCGTCGTCAGGGGCGTGCAGCACGGCCCGCAGCAGCGGCCCCCGGGTGAGGTCGAACGGGCCGAGGTGCGGCGTGTCCGTCTCCGGACCGGTGTGGCGGGCCAGTTCGAGGCGGGGTGCCCGCTCGTCGATGTGCCAGCCCACCGGGTCCTCTCCCGTGAAGCGGGAACGCAGGGCGTCGTGGTGGGCGACCAGGTCGTTCAGCGCGTCCTGCAGCGCCGCCGGGTCCACGTCGGCGGGCATGCGGAGGGAGAGCGCCTGGGAGAAGTGGCCGGCGCGTTCGCCGACGGCGTCGAACAGCCACTCCTGGATGGGAGTCAGGGGGGCCGTGCCGGTGGGCGCCTCGGGTGCGGGCGCGGCTTCGCGCGGCCCGGCCGCCGCGTCCGCGCAGTGCGCGAGGGCGGCGACGGTCTGGTGCTGGTAGAGGTTCCGGGAGGTGAGCGGCAGGCCCTCCTGTCTGGCGCGGGCCACCACCTGGATGCTGAGGATCGAGTCGCCGCCGAGTTCGAAGAAGTTGTCGTCGACGCCGATGCGCTCCTCCCGCAGCACCTCCGCCCAGATCCGGGCGAGGGCGCTCTCGGTGGGCGTCCGGGGCGCGACATGGCGTACCGCACGTGCGGCGGGGCCGGGGCTCGGGAGGCGGCCGCGGTCGAGCTTGCCGTTGGGGTTGAGCGGCAGGGCGTCCAGTATGACGACGGTCGTCGGGACCATGTAGTCGGGCAGCGTACGGCCGAGGTCCCGGCGCACCGCCTCGGGTTCGGCGCGCTGACCGGCGGCCGGGACGACATAGCCGACCAGGCGCCGGTTGCCGTCACCGTCGGTGGCGGCGACGGCCGCCGCCTCCGCCACGCCCGCGCAGCCGCGCAGCGCCTCCTCCACCTCGCCCAGTTCGATGCGGAAGCCGCGCACCTTGACCTGCTGGTCCGTGCGGCCCATGTATTCGAGTGCGCCGTCGGGACGTCGGCGCACCAGGTCGCCGGTGCGGTACATGCGCTCCCCCGGCGCGCCGAACGGGTCGGCGACGAACCGGGCGGCGGTCAGTCCCGGCCGGTTCAGATAGCCGCGGGCCAGGCCGCCGCCCCCGAGGTACAGCTCGCCGGGGACGCCGACGGGCTGCGGCCGCAGGGCGGTGTCCAGTACGTAGGTACGGGTGAGCGCCACCGGGTCGCCGATGGGCGGGGCCTGCTCCGGCAGCCGGTCACCGCCGAACCAGGCGGTGGCGTAGACGGTGGCCTCGGTGGGGCCGTAGACGTTGGCGATCCGGCAGCCGGGCATGGCGGCCCGCACGTCCTGCGCGGTCTGCGCGGGCAGGGCCTCACCGGCGAGGACGACGGTGTCGGCCCTCAGGGGTGCCGTGCCGCCCGCGACGAGCCGGGACACGACGGACGGCACGCCGCTGAGCAGAGTGGCGCGCCGGGGCCCGGCGCCGTCGGCGAGGGCCGGCAGGTCGGCGACCACCTCGACGGTGCCGCCTGCCACCAGGGGGCAGATCAGTTCGAACACCGAGACGTCGAAGTTGAGGGAGGTGGAGGCGATCACATGGGCCAGGCCGTCGGGCCCGAACCGCTCCCCCGCCCACGCGGCGAGCGCGGCGGCGCTGCGGTGGCTGACCACCACGCCCTTGGGGCGGCCGGTGGAACCCGAGGTGTAGATGACGTACGCGGGATGGTCCGGCAGCAGCGGCCGGAGCCGGTCGGTGTCGGTCAGCGCGGTGTCGGCCAGGGCGGCGTCGACCAGGGCGGCGTCGGTCTGCTGGGCGTCGGGCGCGTCCGGCGCGGCGCAGTCCTCCAGGAGCAGCGGTACGCAATCCGAGGGCAGCGCGGAGGCGGTCTCACGGGTGGCCAGGACGAGGGCGGGCCGGGCGTCGTCGAGCATGAGGCGGACCCGGTCGGCGGGGTAGGCCGGGTCGACCGGGAGGTAGCCGGCGCCCGAGGCGAGCACCGCCCACAGCACGGGCACGAGGTCGGCGGAGCGCGGCAGGCAGAGCGCGACCAGGCTCTCGGGGCCCGCGCCGCGCGCGACGAGCAGGCGGGCAAGACGGGAGGCGCGCCGGGTGACTTCGGCGTAGTCCAGCCGGACGTCGCCGCAGACGACGGCGGTACGGTCCGGGGTCCTGGCCGCCTGTGCGTGGAGCAGTGCGGGCAGCGTGCCGTACTCGTTCTCGCGCGCCGCGCGGGCCGGCGGATTCCACCTCTCCACCAGCGTGCGCTGTTCCTCGGCCGCGAGCATGGGCAGTTCGGCCAGCCTGCGGCCGGGCGCGTCCGCCATGCCCTCCAGGAGCCGGTGCAGGTGGGCGGTCATCCGGGCCACGGTCGCCGCGTCGAACAGGTCCTTGTTGAACTCGGCGGTCAGTACGCAGCCGCCGTCCGCGTCCGGCGTGAACTCCAGGACCAGGTCGAAGCGGGCGGCGGGGCGGGGCAGCGGGTGTCCGGTGACGCGCAGTCCACCGGCGGGCGGCAGTGCGGGAGAGGCGGTCTGCTGCACGACGAGCACCTGCACCAGCGGGGTGCGGCTCGGGTCGCGGGGCGGGGCCAGTTCCTCCACCACCCGGTCGAACGGCACCCCGTCGTGGGCGAAGGCGTCGAGCACCGTCGTCCGCATCGTCTCCACGAACCGGTCCACGGTCGCCCGTTCGTCCACTTCACCGCGGAGCACCACGGTGTTGGCGAAGAAGCCCGGCACGTCCTCCAGGTCCTGCCGGCCCCGCCCGTTGGTGACGGTGCCGAACGCGATGTCCCGCTGTCCCGAGTAGCGGGAGAACAGCAGCGCGGCGGCGCCCGCGAACAGGGTGAACGCCGTGGTGCCGCGCCCCGCGGCCAGTTGCCGCAGCCGGGACATCAACTCCGCGGGCAGCACGTGCCGGTGGGTCGCGCCGACGGTGGTGCGCTCGGCGGGACGCGGCCGGTCCGTGGGCAGCTCCAGGTGCTGAAGCCCCGTCAAGTGCCGCTTCCAGTAGGCCAGGTCGGCGGTGTCCGCGTCACCGGCCCGCTGCCGGCGCTCCCAGACGGCGAAGTCCGGGTACTGAACGGCGGGCGGCGTCAGGCCGTCCGGTTCACCCGTCGCCTCCGCGTGGTAGAGGACTGCGAGTTCACGGGTGAGGATGCCGACCGACCAGCCGTCGGTGACGATGTGGTGCTGGGCCAGGAGCAGCAGGTGGTCGTCGTCGACGAGCCGGACGAGCAGCGCCCGGGTGAGCGGTCCGGCCGCCAGGTCGAAGGGGTGGCCCAGCTCCTCGGTGAGCAGTTCCTCGGCGGCCTCGTCGCGCCGGGCGTCGGGTATGCCGGTGAGATCGGCCGTCCGCAGGGGTACGTCCGGCTCCGCCGCGACACGCTGGACGCCCTGGCCGTCGACGGTGGGGAACGAGGTGCGCAGGGAGTCGTGCCGGGCCGCGAGCCGGAGCAGGGAGCGGTGCAGCGCGTCCGGGTCCAGGGGGCCGCGCAGCCGGAGGGAGACACCGGTGTTGTACTCGGTGCCGCCGTCGGTCAGGTCGTCCAGGTACCAGAGCCGCCGCTGCGCGCTGGACAGTGGCAGCCCGCCCTCGCGGGGGGCCGGCGGGATCGGCTCGGGCGGCGCGGCGGCGGAGGGGTCGGCGAGCAGGGGCGCGAGCGCGGCGATGGTCCGCGCGGTGAACACGTCCCGCACGGTCAGCCGGACGCCCAGGTCGTCCCGGACGCGGGCGAGCACGCGGGCGGCGAGGATCGACTCACCGCCCAAGTCGAAGAAGTCGTCGGTGACCCCGACCTCGTCGACGCCGAGGGCATCCGCCCAGATCCCGGCGAGTGCCCGCTCCTCGGCCGTCCGCGGCGCCACATGACCGGCCGACACGGACCGCTCCGGCGCGGGCAGGGCCCGCCGGTCGATCTTGTTCTGCGGGGTGAGCGGCATCCGGTCGAGCACCACGACGGCGGACGGCACCATGTGCCCGGGCAGCACACCCGCGAGGGCGGCGCGCAGGGCGGCCGGGTCGAGGGGG
>NZ_WMBF01000205.1:0-10802 GCF_019400875.1 Streptomyces anatolicus
CCCACCCGTTCACCCGCACCGAGTGGCGGAGGTAGGGGCTCCGTGGGCGCGGCCGGCAACCGGGCGGGGCCCGTACCGCTCCCGAGCAATCCGAGCCCGGGGTTTGGGGTGCTCAACCCTCGCGGGAGCGTTACGTGCGGAGCATCCGCGCGATCGCCTTCGTCGCCTCTTCCACCTTCGCGTCGATCTCCGCGCCCCCCTTGACCGCCGCGTCCGCCACGCAGTGCCGCAGGTGTTCCTCCAGGAGCTGGAGGGCGAAGGACTGGAGCGCCTTCGTGCTCGCCGAGACCTGGGTGAGTATGTCGATGCAGTAGACGTCCTCCTCGACCATGCGCTGCAGGCCCCTGATCTGGCCCTCGATGCGGCGCAGGCGCTTGAGGTGTTCGTCCTTCTGCTTGTGGTACCCGTGCACGCCGTGAGCGTGGTCACCGTGGTCGGAGGGCGCTTCGGGCGTCTCCGGGGTCACCGCTGCCGCGTCGGTGGTCGTCATCGCGTCCTCCTCCAGTAAGGGGCATGGGGCATTTCCGCTGATCCATATACCCCTGGTGGGTATATCTTAGCCGATTTCTCGGGGGGTGTGCTGATCACTGTGCCTGATGGGCGACACTGGGGGGCGGCCGGTTAGCCGTGGCCGGATGATGCGCCTAGCATCAGCCTGACCGCATCCAGAGCACCCCGAGGACCCCACGTGCGCTTTCGTCTGACCCCCAGGGAGACGAGCTTCTACGACATGTTCGCCGCATCCGCGGACAACATCGTCACGGGCTCGAAGCTCCTCATGGAACTGCTCGGAGCGGACTCTTCCGCGCGGGCCGAGATCGCAGAGCGTATGCGGGCCGCGGAACACGCGGGAGACGACGCGACGCATGCGATCTTCCACCAGCTGAACTCCTCGTTCATCACGCCGTTCGACCGCGAGGACATCTACAACCTCGCGTCGTCCCTGGACGACATCATGGACTTCATGGAGGAGGCCGTCGACCTGGTCGTCCTCTACCAGGTCGAGGAACTTCCCAAGGGCGTCGAGCAGCAGATCGAGGTCCTCTCCCGGGCCGCCGAGCTGACGGCCGAGGCCATGCCGAACCTGCGGACCATGGAGAACCTCACCGAGTACTGGATCGAGGTCAACCGTCTGGAGAACCAGGCCGACCAGATCCACCGCAAGCTCCTGGCCCAGCTCTTCAACGGCAAGTACGACGCCATGGAGGTGCTGAAGCTCAAGCAGATCGTGGACGTCCTCGAAGAGGCCGCCGACGCCTTCGAGCATGTGGCGAACACCGTGGAGACCATCGCGGTCAAGGAGTCCTGACCCCTCCATGGACACCTTTGCTTTGGTCGTGACCATCGGCGTCGCGCTCGGCTTCACGTACACGAACGGCTTTCACGACTCCGCGAACGCCATCGCCACCTCCGTCTCCACGCGTGCGCTGACGCCACGCGCGGCGCTCGCCATGGCCGCGGTGATGAACCTCGCCGGTGCCTTCATGGGCAGCGGGGTCGCCAAGACCGTCAGTGAGGGGATCATCGAGACCCCGCACGGCGACAAGGGCATGTGGATCCTCTTCGCGGCGCTCATCGGCGCGATCGTGTGGAACCTCATCACCTGGTACTTCGGGCTTCCCTCGTCCTCCTCGCACGCGCTCTTCGGCGGCATGGTCGGAGCGGCGCTCGCCGGTGGGATCGGGGTCATCTGGTCCGGGGTCCTCGACAAGATCGTCATCCCCATGTTCATCTCCCCGGTGGTCGGCCTCGTAGCCGGTTATCTGGTGATGTGCGCGATCATGTGGATGTTCCGCAGGTCCAACCCGCACAAGGCCAAGCGCGGCTTCCGTATCGCGCAGACGGTCTCCGCGGCCGGCATGGCGCTCGGGCACGGTCTCCAGGACGCCCAGAAGACGATGGGCATCGTGGTGATGGCCCTGGTCATCTCCGATGTGCAGAGCGCGGACGCGCCGATTCCGATCTGGGTGAAGGTCGCCTGTGCGCTGATGCTTTCGGCGGGTACGTACGCGGGTGGCTGGCGCATCATGCGGACGCTCGGGCGCAAGATCATCGAGCTGGATCCGCCGCAGGGGTTCGCCGCCGAGACGACGGGGGCGGGCATCATGTTCACCACCGCGTTCATGTTCCACGCGCCGATCTCGACGACTCACGTCATCACTTCCGCGATTATGGGTGTGGGGGCGACGAAGCGTGTGAACGCGGTGCGGTGGGGGGTGGCCAAGAACATCATTCTTGGGTGGTTCATCACGATGCCTGCGGCTGCGCTTGTCGCGGCTGTTAGCTTCTGGGTCGTTAATCTCGCGTTCCTCTAGTGCCGCTTTGTGGGGGTTGCTCGCGCAGTTCCCCGCGCCCCTTCGGGGCGCCCCCCGTGCATCGGAAAGGCCCGCCCCCGGGAGCCAGGGGCGGGCCCTTCTTTGTTGTCCCTGCGGTGGCACCGCCATGCAGCACCGCGGGGAGTCAGGGGTGGCCTAGCCGAAGCGGCCCGAGATGTAGTCCTCGGTGGCCTGTACGGACGGGTTGGAGAAGATCCGTTCCGTGTCGTCGATCTCGATGAGCTTGCCGGGCTGGCCGACCGCGGAGAGGTTGAAGAAGGCCGTGCGGTCCGAGACGCGCGCCGCCTGCTGCATGTTGTGCGTCACGATGACGATCGTGAAGCGCTCCTTCAGCTCGCCGATCAGGTCCTCGATGGCGAGGGTCGAGATCGGGTCCAGGGCCGAGCACGGCTCGTCCATCAGGAGGACCTGCGGCTCGACCGCGATCGCCCGCGCGATGCACAGCCGCTGCTGCTGACCGCCGGAGAGGCCCGAGCCGGGCTTGTTCAGGCGGTCCTTGACCTCGTTCCAGAGGTTCGCGCCCTTGAGGGACTTCTCCACGACGTCGTTCAGCTCGGACTTCTTGTACGAGCCGTTGAGCTTCAGGCCCGCCGCCACGTTGTCGAAGATCGACATCGTGGGGAAGGGGTTCGGGCGCTGGAAGACCATGCCGATCGTGCGGCGCACGGCCACCGGGTCCACGCCGCTGCCGTACAGGTCCTCGTCGTCCAGGAGCACCTTGCCCTCGACGCGGCCGCCCGGGGTGACCTCGTGCATACGGTTCAGGGTGCGCAGGAACGTGGACTTGCCGCAGCCGGACGGGCCGATGAAGGCCGTCACCGAGCGGGGCTCCACGGTCATCGAGATGTCGTCGATCGCCTTGTGGGAGCCGTAGTAGGCGGTCAGGCCCGATACGTCGATTCGCTTGGCCATGGGGATCACTGCTTCTTTCGAGGGGGAAGTGCGAGAGGGGCGCTGATTGGCCGCTCAGCGGCCCGTCTTGGGGGCCTTCCAGCGTGCTACGCCGCGGGCCGCCAGGTTGAGGATCATGATGAAGCCGATGAGGGCGAGCGCCGCCGCCCAGGCACGGTCGTACGACGCGTCGGTGCCTGCCGCGTACTGCTGGTAGACGTACAGCGGCAGCGAGGCCTGCGAGCCCTCGAAGGGGTTCGTGTTGATCAGGGGGTTCACCCAGACCAGGAGCAGGACCGGCGCGGTCTCACCGGCGATGCGGGCCACCGAGAGCATGACGCCCGTGGTGATGCCGCCGATCGCGGTGGGCAGGACGACCTTCAGGATGGTCCGCCACTTCGGCACGCCGAGGGCGAGCGAGGCCTCGCGCAGCTCGTTCGGGACGAGCTTGAGCATCTCCTCGGTGGAGCGGACGATCACCGGCATCATCAGGATCGCCAGCGCCATCGCTCCGGCCCAGCCGGAGTAGCCGAAGCCGAGGATCAGGATCCAGAAGCTGAGGACGAAAAGGCCCGCGACGATCGAGGGGATGCCGGTCATGACGTCCACGAAGAACGTGATGACCTTGGAGAGCTTCCCCCGCCCGTACTCGACGAGGTAGATCGCGGTGAGCAGGCCGATCGGCACGGCGATGGCCGACGCGAGGAGCACCTGCTGGAGGGTGCCGATGAGGGCGTGGTAGATGCCGCCGCCGGTCTCGTCGTCGGAGAGCACGCCCATGGAGTGGGTGAGGAAGTAGACGTCGAAGACCTTGATGCCGCGCTGGACGGTCTCGTAGATCAGCGAAGCCAGCGGGACCACGGCCAGCAGGAACATCACCCACACCAGCGAGGTGGCGAGGCGGTCCCTGGCCTGGCGGGTGCCCTCGACGGTCACCGCGAGGGCGTACGAGCCGGCGATGAAGAGGAGCGCGGCTATCAGGCCCCACTGGATGCGGCTGTGCAGTCCGGCGCCCGCGCCGATGCCGATGGCGACGGCGGCCGAGCCGGCGGCGACGGCCAGGGGGGACCAGCGCGGGAGGCTGGCGGCCTTGAGCGTCGAGGGGCGCTTGGTGAGCGGCCCGGACGGGGTGGGTGTCGTGGTGCTCATGCGTTGGCCCCCGAGTACTCCTTGCGGCGCGCGATGATCAGGCGGGCCGCGCCGTTGACCAGCAGCGTGATGATGAACAGGATCAGGCCGGAGGCGATGAGCGCGTCCTGGCCGTACTCACTGGCCTCGTTGAACTTGCTGGCGATGTTCTGGGCGAAGGTGCCGCCGCCGTAGTCGAGCACGGACGCGTTGATCAGGAAGGACGGGGAGAGCACGGTGGCGACGGCGATCGTCTCGCCGAGCGCGCGGCCGAGGCCGAGCATCGAGGCGGAGATGATGCCGGAGCGGCCGAAGGGGAGGACCGACATGCGGATGACCTCCCAGCGCGTGGCGCCGAGGGCCAGCGCGGCCTCCTCGTGCATCTTCGGGACCTGGAGGAAGACCTCGCGGCTCACGTTCGTGATGATCGGCAGGATCATGATCGCGAGGAGGATGCCGACGGTCATCAGGGAGCGCGGGGCGCCGCCGTTGTACTCGAAGATCCCGGTCCAGCCGAAGTAGTCGTCGAGCCAGCTGTAGAGGCCGGTGAGGTTGGGCGCGACCACGAGGGCGCCCCACAGGCCGTACACGATCGAGGGCACGGCGGCCAGCAGGTCGATCACGTACGCGATGGGGGTGGCCAGCTTGCGCGGCGCGTAGTGCGAGATGAAGAGCGCGATGCCGATGGCGACGGGGACCGCGATCACCAGGGCGATCAGCGAGCTGACCACCGTGCCGAAGACCAGGACCGCGATGCCGAAGTACGGCTTGCCGCCGGTGGAGGCACCGGCCGGGTCCCACTCGAAGGTGGTGAGGAAGTTGCCCGTGTTGTCGGCGAGCGCGAGGGTCGTGCGGTAGGTGAGGAAGACCGCGATGGCAGCCATGATCGCGAGGAGCGCGATGCCGGATCCCCGGGAGAACCCGAGGAAGATCTTGTCGCCGGGGCGGGTGGCGCCGCGGGCGGCGGCCTTGTCCACGGGGTCGGCGGGTTTCGCGTCGTCGACTGGTGGGGGTGAGGTCGTGCTGCTTGCTATGTCCATGGGGTTCTCCGGTCTGCGGAGCTGCCGCGCGTGCTGCGGGCGCTCCGTGGCGGCGGTGCACCGGACGGTGCGGCCGGCCCGGTCCTGCGGGGCCGGCCGCACTCGGTTCAACTAGCTCAGGCCCGCGACGGTGGAGCGGACCTTGGTGATGATCTCGGCCGGGATCGGCGCGTAGTCGTTCTCCTTGAGGACGTTCTGGCCGTCCTCGCTGGCGATGTAGGTCAGGAAGGACTTCGTGGCGGCGAGCGTCTCGGCCTTGTTGCCCTTCTCGCAGACGACCTCGTACGTCACCAGGGTGATCGGGTAGGCGCCCTCGGCGGTGGGCTTGTAGTTCAGCTCCAGGGCGAGGTCCTTGCCCTTGCCGACGACCTTGGCCTCGGAGATCGCCTCGGAGGCGTTGTCGACGGTGGCCTTCACCGGCTCCTTGGCCTCCGTCTTCAGGTCGACGGTCTTGATGCCGTCGCCCGCGTAGGACAGCTCGAAGTAGGAGATGGCGCCCGCGGTCTGCTTGACCTGGCCCGCGACACCGGCGGAGCCGTTCGCGGACTGGCCGCCCTTGGGCTCCCACGACTTGCCCGGCTCGTAGGGCCAGGCGCTGGGGGCGGCGCCCTTCAGGTACTTGGTGAAGTTGTCCGTGGTGCCGGACTCGTCGGAGCGGTGGAAGGCCTGGACCTTGGTCTTGGGCAGCTTGGCGTCGGGGTTGAGCTTCGCGATCGCCTTGTCGTCCCAGGTCTTGATCTTGTCGTTGAAGATGTCGGCAAGGGTCTTGGCGTCCAGGGTCAGCTTGTCGACGCCGGGGACGTTGTAACCGATGGCGATCGGGCCGCCGACCATGGGCAGGTCGATGGCCTGGCTGTCCTTGCAGACCTTCTTCGACTTCTCGATCTCGTCGGGCTTCAGCGCCGAGTCGGAACCGGCGAACGCCGTCTGGCCCTGGAGGAACGCGGTGATGCCGGCGCCCGAACCCGTCGGGTTGTAGTTCAGCTGCACGTCCTTGCAGTTGGTCGTGTAGACCTTCCGCCAGGCGTCGATCGCGTTCTTCTGCGCGGACGAACCGGAGGCCGCGAGCTGGCCCTTGGCGTCGTCGCACTTGATGTTGGCGTTGGCGTTCGTCTCCTTGCCGCCGTCGCCCGAGCCGCTGGTGTCGTCGGAGCCGCACGCCGTGAGGGCCAGGGCGCCGGAGACGGCGAGGGCGCCGAGGGAGAGGGCGCGGAGCCGGTTCTTGCGCTGAAGCTTCACTTTCGGATTTTCCTTCCGGGAGCCGCCGGCCCTTTGCTGGCGGCGTGCGATGTCTGTCTTGGTAAGGCTGAAATTAGGCAGGACAGGTGAAGCCACCGAGCGGCACGAGTGAACGGCGGGTGAACCTCGGCGGTCGGCCTGGTTAGACATCGCCACACAGTATGTAGCGGGTTCGCTACGCAGGGTTAAGTACCCTGAGCAGAGCGTCGACAAGCCCCCGGTCGCGCACCTGGGTGAGACGCTCGCGGGCCGCCGCCGGGGGCAGCCAGATGATGCGGTCGACCTCGCGATGGGGCGTGAAGTGACCGGTGCCGGCCCGTGCCGCCCAGTAGTCGACCCGCTTGGGGCGGCCCTGCACGGTGTAGTGGACGGTGGGCAGGCGGGCGCCGGGGGTGCAGCGGTGCCCGGTCTCCTCCTCGACCTCGCGCAGGGCGGCGGCCAGGGGGGTCTCGGAGTGCTTCAGCTTGCCCTTGGGGTGCGACCAGTCGTCGTACTTGGGGCGGTGGACCAGGCAGATCTCCGGGGTGCCGCCGGCCGTGGAGGGGCGCCACAGGACGCAGCCGGCGGCCAGGATGGTGGCCTCGCTCATGTACGTACCGTCTCGTGCTGCCAGGCCTGCTGGAAGGCGAACCTCGCCGCCTCCACCTCGTGGCGCTGGTCGGCGTGGAGCACGCCGAGGGCGTACGCCGTGGCCGGGGCGATGCGGGGGGTGCGGGCGGCCTGCGCGGCGGCGGAGGCGGCCGCGGCGGCCTCGCGGTGGATGTTCAGGGCGTGGCTCGCGTCCGCGAGGCGGGGCTCCGGGGGTGCGTGGCCCAGGACCTCCTGGGCGTACCGGTGCAGGCGCAGCAGGGAGCGGACCTTCAGCCAGGGGGCGTCCTGGGCGTCCGGGGCGGTTTCGGCGGCGAGGCCGTGCAGCAGGGCCTCGGCGTTGTACGGGTGGCCGGCCTGGCCGAGGGGGAGCGCGGTGACGGCCTCGGTGAGGTCCGCCTCGGCCTTGGCGGCCAGCGGTTTCAGGTCGTCCGCGCTGTCGCGCAGGGGGACCTCGCTGGCGAGTACGGCCACGTTGTCCGCTACCGCGTGGAAGCGGGAGGAGCCGAAGGCTTGCAGGGCTGTGGAGTGGGCCCGCGTCCGGGCGAGGGTCAGTTGGCGTTCCAGCAGGGCTGCGGCCTTGGCTGCGCCTACCGTCAGGCCGCGGGGGGTGCCGCCTCTTTCCTCGGTGCCCGGCGCTGGGGGCTGTGCCCACCCGTTCCGCCCTGCGGAACGCCTGCCCACAGCGGGAGCGTCCAGGGTGGGGTCCGCCCCTGCGGAACGTTTGCCCACAGCGGGAGGGGCCGAAGGGCTTGGTACCGGGGGTGGGCCCGAAAGGCGGTGGAGGGCTGTCAGGAGGCGGTCCAGGCGGGTGGCGTATGCGTGTTCCTGGGCCAGCGTGCCCGAGAGCCACGCCAGTTCGGGGCGCAGGGACGCCGCCCACTCCGTGTCCAGGAGCGGGCGGAACGTGTGCAGCGTGGCGCCGATGCGGCGGGCCGCGCGGCGCAGGGCGCGGGCCGCCGCCTGGGACTCCTCCGCGCCCTGCGCGTCCGTCGTGGACTCGCGGTGCAGCCGCAGCGAGCGGAGGAACTCCGTGGCCTGCTGCTGGAGGTGGGCCGCGAGGATCTCGCCCGCCGTGCCCGTCGTGCCCACCGTGCCCGCCGTACCTGTCATGGCCGTCATGCCCGTCATGCCCGTCGTCTCAGGGTGTTGCTGTGCCACGCCGGCGCCTCCGGGCGTCTATGAGCATCTCCTGGACGTTCCGCAGGGGCTGGCCTTCCGGGTCCACCGAGTGGCGGGTCCAGTTGCCGTCCGCGCCCAGGTGCCAGGAGGCGGTGGTGTCCGACATGCCGGTCTCCAGGAGCCGGCTCAGGGCCGACCGGTGCGCCGGGTCCTGGACCCTGACCAGCGCCTCGATACGGCGGTCGAGATTGCGGTGCATCATGTCGGCGCTGCCGATCCACACCTCCGGTTCGCCGCCGTTGCCGAAGGCGAAGACGCGGGAGTGCTCAAGGAAGCGGCCGAGGACGGAACGTACGCGGATGTTCTCCGAGAGCCCCGCGACGCCCGGCCGGACCGCGCAGATGCCGCGCACCCACACGTCCACCTCGACGCCCGCCTGCGACGCGCGGTACAGCGAGTCGACGATCGCCTCGTCGACCATGGAGTTGACCTTGATGCGGACGTAGGCGGGGCGGCCCGCGCGGTGGTGCTGTATCTCCTTGTTGATGCGGGAGACGAGGCCGTCGCGCAGGGACTTGGGGGCCACGAGCAGGCGGCGGAAGGTCTCCCTGCGGGAGTAGCCGGAGAGGCGGTTGAAGAGGTCGGAGAGGTCCGCGCCGACCTCCGCGTTCGAGGTGAGCAGGCCGAGGTCCTCGTAAAGGCGGGCGGTCTTCGGGTGGTAGTTGCCGGTGCCCACGTGCGAGTAGCGGACCAGGGCCTCGCCCTCCTGGCGTACGACGAGGGAGAGCTTGCAGTGCGTCTTCAGGCCGACGATGCCGTAGACGACGTGGCAGCCCGCTTCCTCCAGCTTGCGCGCCCACTTGATGTTGGCCTGCTCGTCGAAGCGGGCCTTGATCTCGACGAGGACCAGGACCTGCTTGCCCGACTCGGCGGCGTCGATCAGGGCGTCGACTATGGGGGAGTCGCCCGAGGTGCGGTAGAGCGTCTGCTTGATCGCGAGGACGTCCGGGTCGGCCGCCGCCTGCTCAAGGAACGCCTGGACGGACGTGGAGAAGGAGTCGTACGGGTGGTGCAGGAGTACGTCGCGTTCGCGAAGGGCAGCGAAGATGTCGGGCGCCGACGCCGACTCCACCTCGGCCAGGTCGCGGTGGGTGCCCGCCACGAACTTGGGGTACTTCAGCTCGGGCCGGTCCAGCTTGGCGATGCTGAAGAGGCCGGTGAGGTCGAGCGGGCCCGGCAGCGGGTAGACCTCGGCCTCGCTGATCTTCAGCTCGCGCACGAGGAGGCTGAGCACGTTCGGGGCGATGGTCTCCTCGACCTCCAGCCGCACCGGCGGCCCGAAGCGGCGCCGCATCAGCTCCTTCTCCAGGGCCTGGAGAAGGTTCTCGGCGTCGTCCTCCTCGACCTCCAGGTCCTCGTTCCTGGTGAGCCGGAACATGTGGTGCTCCTGGATCTCCATGCCCGGGAACAGCTCCTGGAGGTGCGCGGGAGCGGCGATGACGTCCTCTATGGGGACGTACCGCTGAGGAGAGGCCTCCAGAAAGCGGGAGAGCAGCGGCGGTACCTTCACGCGTGCGAAGTGCTGATGTCCTGAGACCGGGTTGCGTACGACCACGGCGAGGTTGAGGGAGAGTCCCGAGATGTACGGGAAGGGGTGCGCGGGGTCGACGGCGAGCGGGGTCAGGACGGGGAAGATCTGCTGCCGGAAGAGGGTGAAGAGCCGGGACTGCTCCTTCTCCGTCAGCTCGTGCCAGCGCACCAGCTGGATGCCCTCCTCGGCGAGGCCGGGGGAGACGTCGTCCTGGTAGCAGGCGGCGTGCCGGGCCATCAGCTCGCGGGAGCGGTTCCAGATGAGTTCGAGGACTTCGCGGGGCTGGAGGCCCGATGCCGAGCGGGTGGCGACGCCGGTCGCGATGCGGCGCTTGAGGCCGGCCACGCGGACCATGAAGAACTCGTCGAGGTTCGAGGCGAAGATCGCGAGGAAATTAGCCCGTTCGAGGAGGGGGGTCTGCGGATCCTCGGCCAGTTCGAGCACTCGTTCGTTGAACGCGAGCCAACTGCGCTCCCGGTCCAGGAACCGCCCCTGCGGCAGCTCGACGCCGTCGTGTCCCACCTGGGCGTCCTCGTCGTACGCGTCCAGGTCGGCGTCGATGTCGGGCGCGAGGTCGGAGATGGTCGCGGCGATGGTGTGCGGCCTGTGCGCGGCGATGGAACCGACGGAAGGCTGGGCGTGCTGTACCTGTCCATGCGTGTTCTGCTGGCTCATGGAGCCATTCTTCCGCGTGGGTACGCCGATGGGCGCGTCGGAGAGCGCGGGAGTGAGGCGGAGCTTCCCGTTCTCCGGGGGCGGGTCGGGCACGGCGGGCTGCATTGGCCGAGCGTCGCAAGGCAGTCTGAATCAGCGGTTACGGCGACATGACGTGCGGGACATCGACGGGAGACCCCCGGGGGTCCGGGG
>NZ_WMBF01000206.1:0-10791 GCF_019400875.1 Streptomyces anatolicus
GGGCCCCGCCCCGCCCAGCTCGTCCCGGGCCACCAGCGGTCCGAACACCGACTCGGCGGCGCCGACCACCGCCACCACCACCGAGAACTGCGCCACGATCGACCAGAGCCAGGGGCGTCCGGTGAACTCCCGCCAGCCGTCCCGCAGGTCGGAGAGGAGCCCGCCGCCGGGCGCGCGCTCCGGTATGTGGCTGACGTCGAGGAAGGAGCGCAGCGCTCCGGCGACGGCGAACGCCACCGCGTCCACGGCGAGCACCCAGCCGGGGCCGATCGCCGCGACCATCAGCCCGCCGAGCGCGGCGCCGCCGAGGCCCGCTCCCTGCATCGCCATCCGGTACAGCGCGAACGCCCTGCTGACCTGCTCGCCGCTGACCGAGGACATCAGCATGCCCTCGGCCGCCGGCCCGAAGAAGGCCTGCCCCACGCCGCCGAGACCGGTGAGCAGCATCATCTGCCACAGCTGCGGCTCGCCCGCGATGACGAGTACGGCGAACGCCGCCTGCGACACGCAGTTGAGGGTGTTGGCGGCGACCATCACATGGTGGCGCGGCAGCCGGTCGGCGACCGCACCGCCGATGAGCAGGAAGAGTACGAGCGGCAGTGTCCGCGCGGCGGCCACAAGGCCGACGTCCCCGCCGTCGCCCCCGGCGTCGAGAACCGCGAACGCCGCCGCGATCAACGCCCCGTGGCTTCCGAGGTTCGTCACGATCGCGGCGGCGGTCAGCAGCGTGTAATTGCGCCCCGCCCAGGAGGGGCGGCGGCGCGGCGCGGGGGCGGGAGTCGTCGTCACCCCGGGACTATCCCCGGCGGTGGGCCGACTTGCCAAACCGTTTCCTCAGTGGCTCAGAATGGACGGGTGTCGGCCGCGGGGAGCGGCCGAGGACGCGCCCGGGGCAGGACGCTCGTGGCAGCTCAGGATTCCTCCTCGGAGCCCGCCTCGCTCCACCGCACCGTGGCGAGGATCTGCTTCACCATGTCGTCGGAGATCTCCTCCTTGACGCCCTTGGCGCCGTAGAGGGTCCAGGACACGTACTCGCCGCCCTCGTTCTTGAAGGAGAACGTGGTGGCCTTGCCCTCCGAGTCGCACTTGGCGGACGTGGCCGCGCCGGAGGTCGTGGAGGTGACGAGGCTGCCCTTGACGCCCGACTTGGTGGTGTACTCCTCCACCTCGCCGATCTTGATCTTCTTCTTGTCGGCCTTGGTCTGCTCGGTGTAGCCGCCGAAGACCCACCAGGCCGAGTCGTTGCGCGCGACGTCCTCGGTGTTCTTGGCGCCGTTCTGCCCCTTGGTGCCGACGACGGCGAGCGAGGTGTCGTCGGGCTCGCCGTCCTTGTCGTCGTCCGACGTGCACCACTTCTCTTTGTAGACCGCGGGCGCCGTCATGCCGATGATCGTCTTCGTGCCCGGGTCCTTCCGGTCGTCGAAGGCGATGAAGGTGCCCGGCGTCTCGACCTTCCAGCCGGCCGGGACGTCGAAGGCGGTGCCCCACTTGGGGTTCACCACGACCTGCCAGCCGTCGATCGTCGGCTTGTCCTCGCCACCCTCGCCGCGCTCGTTCCCCTCGCTGCTGGGCTTCGGGCTCGGCTTGTCGGTCACGGACTTCGAGGGCTTCGCCGGACCCGCCTCGTCGTCCTTGCCGTCCTCGTCACCGCCGAGAACGAGGAAGCCGGTGACACCGGCCGCCACCACCACGGCCAGCGAGGCGACGATGGCGGTGACCTTCGTCTTGTTGCCGCCACCGCCCTGGCCGCTCCCACCCTGGCCGCCCCCGCCGCTCTGCTGCGGGACACCGGGCGGCGGCGTCGGCGCCGACCACTGCGGCTGCTCGGGCTGCGAGAACGCGCCCGAGTGCGGCTGCTGGTATCCACCCGCCGGCGGCTGCTGCGGGTAGCCTCCCGCGGGCTGCTGCTGGTATCCCGGCTGCTGATACGGGTTCGGCGCCTGGTACCCCGGCTGCTGGTACGGGTTCGGATTCTGGTTCTGCGGGTTCTGCTCGCCCCCGGGCGGCTGCTGTTCTGGCCACATGGCCAGTAACCATAGAGGGGCCAAGGCGCCGGGTGCCACGGGCGTCCGTCCGGAACGGCACCGGGCCACCGCCGCCGGGGTGACGTAGCGGGGGAAAGCGTCAGGATTCCGTCGGGTCGCCGTGGGTGCGCACCGTGCTGAGGATCTTCATCACGGTCGCCTCGGGGATCTCGTCCTGGACGCCCTTGGCGCCGTACAGGCTCCACGCGACGTACGCGCCCTCGGAGTTCTTGAAGCCGAAGGTGATCGCCTTGCCGTCCGAGGCGCACTTGCCCTTCTGCGGCGAGTTCGTGGACTCGGCGCGGGCGATGCTGCCCTTGATGCCGGACTTGGTGGTGTAGGGCTGGGCCTTCTCGTCGGAGGTGAAGCTCTTCTTGTCCGGCTGGGTGTAGGCGGCGTAGACCCACCAGGCGACCTGGTTGACCGCGACCTGCTCGGTGTTCTTCGCGCCGTTGGCGCCCTTGGTGCCGACGGCGGCCAGCTCGTGGTCCTCGGTCCTGCCGTCCTTGTCGTCGTCGGTCACGCACCAGGTGGGCTTGAGGTAGGCGGGCGCCGACATGGTCATCAGCGGCTTACCGGTCTTGTTGTCCTCGAAGGCGATCGCGGAGCCGGGGTTCTGTATCTCCCACTCGGGCGGTACGTCGAACGCCGTGCCCCACCTGGGGTTCACCACGACCTGCCAGCCCTTGATGGTCGGCTTCAGGCCGTTGTCCGCGCCGCGCCCGCTGTCGCCGTCCTCGGCGCCATGGTCGTCGGCGGCGGGCTCCGGCTCCTCGGAGGCGGTCTGCGCGGGGGCGCCCGCCTTGGGGTCCTTCTCGTCCTCGCCACCGCCGCCGAGGACCAGGAAGCCGGTTACACCGGCGGCCACGACCACGGCGGCCGCCATCACGAGGGAGACGGCCTTGACCTTGCCGGCCTTGTTGACCGCGTTGCCGCCCCCGCCCGTCTGTGGCCCGGACACGGGCTGCTGGTAGGGATTCGGCGCCTGATATCCCGGCTGCTGATAGGGATTTGGCTGCTGAGGCTGCTGAGGCTGCTGAGGGTGATGGTGCTGCTGATGTCCTTGCCACATGGCCGGACACGATACGGGGGCCGCCCGGCCAAGATCACGTCCACCCCGAAGGGTCCCGGCGCCCGCTCAGTCCTCGGCCATCTCGTACACACGCACGGTCGAAAGGATCTTCTTCACCGTCGTGTCCGGAAGCTCCCCCGTCACGCCCTTCGCCCCGTGGAAGGACCAGGACACGAACTTCCCGTCGGAGTCCTTGAAGGCGAACACCGTCGCCTTGCCGTCGGAGTCGCACTTCTCCTGCTTGTCGACGCCCGTCGAAGTGGCGCTCGCCAGGCTGCCCTTGAGGCCCGACTTCGTGGTGTACGACTCCACGGGGCCCGTCGTGACCTTCTTCCTGTCGGGCTGTGTGTAGGCGCCGTAGACCCACATGGTCGCGTCGTTCTCCGCGACCTTCTCGGTGCTCTTGGCGCCCTTGTTGCCGCGGGTGCCCGCCGCGGCCAGCGGGACGTACTCCTTGGTCCCGTCCCTGTCCTCGTCGCTCGCGCACCACTTCTCCTTGAAGTAGGCGGGAGCGGCGTACGCGGCGAGGAACGGCGCCGATTCGTCGTCGGCGTCCTTGTCCTCCACGAACCCGCCGGCCCAGTCCCTCGATTCCAGGGACCACTCGGGAGGCACGTCGAACGCGATGCCGAGCCGCGGGTTCACGACGACCTTCCAGCCGGGCACGGTCGGCTCGGGATCGCCGCCTTCGGCACGGGGGTTGTCGGCGGAACCGGACGGGCTCGAAGAGGCGGACTTCGTCGGCTCCGGCTCAGGCTTCGCGGTGTCGTCCTCGTCGCCGCCGAGCAGCAGGAACCCGGTGACGCCCGCGGCCACCACCACGGCCGCCGCCGCGGAAAGCGCGATGACCTTGGTCCGCCTGCTGTTGCCCCGCGGGGGCTCGGGCGCCGCGCCCTGCGGGCCGCCGGGCATGGTCGGCGCGTCCCAAGGGGCCTGTTGCCCATAGGGCTGTCCATAGGGCTGCTGGTGCCCGGTCTGCTGGTACCCCGGCTGCTGGTACGGATTCTGCCCAGGACCCCCCTGGCTCTGGCCCTGCGGATTCTGCCCCTGGCCCCGCTGGTCCCGCTCGCCCCCGGGCGGCTGCTGTCCATGCCACATGGACGCCAACGATAGGTGACGGTGATCTACGGCAAGGAGGGCCCTGGCCAATCCAGGCTACCCATGGGTAACATCGCGGCCATGAGCGCAGACCAGATGTCGATCGGCGAGATGCTCGCCGCCACGGTGCCGATGGCCAGGACCCTGAACCTCGAATTCCGGGAGACCACGCCGGACAAGGCCGTGGTGGCCCTGCCGGACCAGAGCGAGTACCACAACCACGTCGGCGGCCCGCACGCCGGCGCCATGTTCACGCTGGGCGAGTCCGCGAGCGGTGCCATCGTCCTCGCCGCGTTCGGCGCGCAGCTCTCCCGCGCGGTGCCGCTCGCCGTCAGCGCCGAGATCGCGTACAAGAAGCTGGCGAAGGGCCCCGTGACGGCCACGGCCACGCTCGGCCGCCCGGCCGCCGAGGTGATCGCCGAACTCGACGCGGGGCAGCGCCCGGAGTTCCCGGTCGCGATCGAGATCCAGCGCGCGGACGGCGCGGTGACCGGCGAGATGACCGTCCTGTGGACCCTCCGGCCCAACAACCCCAGCTGACGGACCGGGGTGAGCGGCAGCCGACGGAGGCCGGGTGTGGGCGGCGTCGGTCCTTCCCGGTGATCCCCGCCCGGTAGGCTGCGCGGGCGTGCGTGCCCCACCGGTCGCGCACGCCGGGGCAAGCACTGGCACTACGGGAGGAACCGGCGTTGCACGTCCAGGAGTGGCTGGAGCAGGTGCCAGCCGTCAGCATCTACGCGCTGGTGGGAATCGTCATCGGTCTGGAGAGCCTGGGCATTCCGCTGCCCGGCGAGATCGTCCTGGTCTCCGCGGCTCTCCTCTCCTCCCAGCACGGTGACATCGACCCGGTGATCCTGGGTGTGTGCGCCACGGCGGGCGCCATCATCGGCGACTCCATCGGGTACGCCATCGGGCGCAAGGGCGGTCGGCCGCTGCTGGCCTGGCTGGAGCGGAAGTTCCCCAAGCACTTCAGCGCGGCCAATGTCGCGACCTGCGAGCGGTCCTTCCAGAAGTGGGGCATGTGGGCGGTCTTCTTCGGCCGCTTCGTCGCCCTGCTCCGCATCTTCGCGGGCCCGCTCGCGGGCGTCCTGCGCATGCCGTACTGGAAGTTCCTCGTCGCCAACGTCCTCGGCGGCATCGTCTGGGCGGGCGGCACCACCGCCGTCATCTACTACATCGGCGTGGTCGCCGAGGACTGGCTGAAGCGCTTCTCCTACCTGGGCCTCGCCATCGCCGTGCTGATCGGCGTCGGCTCGATGCTGTTCGTCAAGCGCAGGGCGAAGAAGGCGGCGGCCGAGGCGGATGCCGAGGCCGCGGCCTCCGGGTCCGCGACGGCCGAGCGGGAGCCCGTGACCGTCGGCGACTGAGTCACCGGGGCGACCGAGTCACCGTCGGCGGCCGAGTCACCGGCCGGCGTGCGCCTCGCGGTGGGCCCTGGCCAGCTCGACGTACATCGTGCCGTTGTACGAGATGCCCTCGCGCTCCTCGTCGGTGAGCGGCCTGCGCACCTTGGCGGGCACGCCCGCGACGAGCGAGCCCGGGGGCACGCGCATGCCCTGCGGCACGAGAGCCTGCGCCGCGACCAGGGAACCGGCGCCGATCACCGCGCCGTTGAGGACCGTCGCGCCCATCCCGATCAGGCAGTCGTCCTCGACGGTGCAGCCGTGCAGCACGGCGTTGTGCCCCACCGAGACGCGCTCGCCGATGGTGATGGGGAAGCCCGGGTCGACGTGGAGGCTGCAGTTGTCCTGGATGTTGCTGTCGGCGCCGACGACGATGGGCCCGCAGTCGGCGCGCAGCACCGCGCCGTACCAGGCGCTCGCCCCGGCGTGCAGCGTCACCTCGCCGAGCACGACCGACGTCGGCGCGGTGAAGGCGTCCTGGTCGATCTTCGGGGCCTTGCCGCCGATGCCGGTGATGAGTGCCTCGTGGCTCATCGGATGTCTCCTTCTCCGGTACGTCTTCCCCGGTGCGTCTCGCCGGTACGTCTTCTCCGTACGTCTCTTCCGTACGCCGTCGCGCCTGACGGCACCGTACGGGACGCGGGGGCGGACGCGGCCGCGTGGGGTGAAGATCACAGGCCGGGGGCCTGCGGGGCCCGACGGCACTGAGTAACGTGAGCGCGTGCCCAAGAACAGGAACACGTTCTCATCCCTCGCCGCCGGGCCGCGCCGTCTCGCGCAGCGCGCGGTCCACTCGGGCTGGGCGTGGGTGCAGCGCACGGGCGCGGTGACCGCCGCGCACCCGGGGCGGCTGCGGTTCGCCGCCATCGGGGAGGGCACGAAGCTCGCCTTCCCGCAGGGCACGGTCTTCGGGGAGCCGTGGATCCGGCTCGGCGACCACTGCGTCGTCGGTGAGCACGTCACGCTCACCGCCGGGATGATGCCGGACCTCGACCTCGGTCCCGATCCGATACTGAGCATCGGCAACGGCGTCGTACTCGGCCGCGGCAGCCACATCATCGCGGACACCACGGTGACCATCGGCGACGACTGCTACTTCGGCCCCTATGTGTACGTGACGTCCACCAACCACTCCTACGACGATCCGCACACGCCCATCGGCAAGCAGTGGCCGCGCATGGACCCCGTGGAGATCGGGCCCGGATGCTGGATCGGGACGGGCGCGGTGATCCTGCCGGGGGCCCGGATCGGGCGGAACGTCGTGGTCGCCGCCGGGGCGGTCGTACGCGGTGAGGTGCCGGACCGCGCTGTGGTTGCCGGGGCGCCGGCCCGTGTCGTGCGGACCTGGGACGCGGATCTGGGCTGGCAGCCGCCTCTGCGTACGCCCGCGCCCGTGCCGATTCCCGAGGGCATCACGCCGGAACAGCTGATCGCCCTGGGGGAGTTGGGGGAGGGGTGAGCCGGGCGGCGCGCGGCCCGCGGTCGCGTTCCGGCGGTCCCGGAGGTGCCCGGCGCCACTGACAGGGCCGAACCCCGCAGTACAGTGTGGTGAACCATCGGGAACCATCAGGTGCACCACTGCACCACCGCACCACCGCACCACGCCGTAGTGCGGCCCCGTGAACTTCGTCATCCAGGCTATTGGACGGAATGTGTCGGACCTCGACCAGCTCACCCAGTCGCTCGCGCGCAACCTCAAGCGCTGGCGCAACGAGAGGGGCTTCACCCTTGACGCCCTCGCGGCCCGCGCGGGCGTGAGCCGCGGCATGATCATCCAGATCGAGCAGGCCAGGACCAACCCCAGCGTGGGCATCACGGTGAAGCTCGCGGACGCGCTGGGCGTCAGCATCACCACGCTCCTCGACTACGAACAGGGGCCCCACGTCCGTCTCGTGCCGCCGGAGCAGGCGGTGCGCATGTGGTCCACCGAGGCGGGCAGCAACACCACCCTCCTCGTCGGCGCCGAGGCGCACGGCCCCTTCGAGCTGTGGTCCTGGTATCTGATGTCGGGCGAGGGCAGCGACTCCGACGCGCACCCGCCGGGCACGGTCGAGCTGCTGCACGTCTCGCGGGGCGAGCTGACGCTCGTCGTGGACGGCGTCGAACACGTCGTCGCGGCGGGTTCGGCCGCCACCTTCGAGGCCAACGTGCCGCACGGCTACCACAACAAGGGCGCCGAACCCGTCGAGATGACGATGTCGGTCTCGGTGCCGCCCGCCCACGCGGCTTCGTACTGAGGGCTGTCGGTGTCCCGCGCGCGGGGGCTGTTAGCGTGCCGCCATGCGTGCTCCTCTCGGTGATTTCGATGTCGTCCACCCCGCTCCCGAGGTCCTCGGCCAGCTGGTCGCGCCCGTCGCGGAAGCCGTACGCGGCTGGAGCGGGCCCGTCCCCGCCGACGAGCTGATCCATGTCGACACCGACCCCCAGTGGGCCGACACCGCCACCTTCCTCGGGCACTACGGCCCCGAGCTGCTCAGCCAGTCCGCGAACTGCGTGGTCGTCGCGGGCAAGCGCGGCGGCGGGACCACGCTCGCCGCGTGCGTCGTGCTGTCCGGGACGCGGGTGGACGTGAACGGCGTCGTGCGCCGTCAACTCGGCGCCCGCAAGGCCTCGTTCGCCCCGATGGAGACCGCCACGGGCGAGACCGGCATGGAGTACGGCGGCGTCACGCCGATCGGGCTGCCCGCCGCGTGGCCGCTGCTCGTCGACGCCGCCGTCGTCGATCTGCCGTACGTCCTCGTGGGCAGCGGAAGCCGCCGCGGCAAGCTGATCGTGCCCGGGAAGGTCTTCGCCGGACTGCTGAACGCGGTGGTCATCGAAGGTCTCGGCACCGCGGCCTGACCCCGGGATGACGGTGACGGTCGGCGGTCAGGCGTCCAGGCCGCCGCGCGCGACGAGTTGACGCGCGATCACATTGCGCTGGATCTCGTTCGTGCCCTCGCCGACGATCATCAACGGCGCGTCGCGGAAGTAGCGTTCGACGTCGAACTCGGTGGAGTAGCCGTTGCCGCCGTGGATGCGGACCGCGTCCAGCGTGATCCGCATGGCCGCCTCCGACGCGAAGAGTTTGGCCATGCCCGCCTCCATGTCGACGCGCCGGCCCGCGTCGGCCTCGCGCGCCGCGTGCAGGGTGAGCTGGCGGGCGGCCGAGAGCGAAGTCGCCATGTCCGCCAGGTAGTTGCCGATGGACTGGTGCTGCCAGATCGGCACGCCGAACGACTCGCGCTCCTGGGCGTAGCGCAGCGCGTCCTCGAACGCGGCCCGCCCCACGCCGACCGCGCGGGCCGCGACCTGGAGCCGTCCCGTCTCCAAGCCCCGCATCATCTGCCCGAACCCCTCGCCCTCGACGCCGCCGAGCAGCGCGTCGGCCGGGGCGCGGTAGCCGAAGAAGGACAGCTCGCAGCTCTCCACGCCCTTGTAGCCGAGCTTCGGCAGATCGCGCGAGAAGGTCAGGCCGGGGCCGTGCTCGACGAGCAGGACGGAGATGCCGCGGTGGCGGGGCTCGGCGTCCGGGTCGGTCTTGCAGAGCAGCGCGATCAGCTGGGAACGGCGGGAGTTGGTGATCCAGGTCTTCGCGCCGTCGACGACGTATCCACCGCCGTCCTCGTCACGGCGGGCGACCGTGTGCAGCGCCTGGAGGTCGGAGCCGCCGCCCGGTTCGGTCAGCGCGATCGCGGCGCGCACCTCGCCGGTGGCCATCCGGGGCAGCCAGCGGCGCTTCTGCGCGTCGGTGCCGTAGTGCAGCAGCAGCTTCGCGACGACCGTGTGGCCGCCCATCGCGCCCGCGAGACTCATCCAGCCGCGCGCCAGCTCCTCGGTGACCAGGACGTAGCACGGGGTGGAGACGGCCGTGCCGCCGAACTCCTCCGGCACGGCGAGCCCGAAGACGCCGAGTTCCTTCATCCGCTCGATGAGCGCCTCGGGGTAGGTGTCGGTGTGCTCCAACTGGCGGGCGACAGGCCGTACTTGCTCATCGACGAAGTCCCGTACGGTCGTGACGACCAGCTGCTCGGCCGGGCAGAGGCTGTCGAGGGCGCTCACCGGCAGACCCCCTCCGCGAGCAGCCGCGCGATGGCTTCGGGGTCGCGCCCCAGCTCGGCGAGGATCGCCTCGGTGTGCTCGCCCGCCGCCGGGACCGGGTCCATGCGCGGGGTGACCCCGGAGAGACCGACGGGCGGCAGCAGCGCCTGTACGGGCCCGGGCGCGCCCGGCACCCCGACCTCCTGCCAGCGCCCGCGTTCGGCCAGCACGGGGTGGTCGAGGAACTCGTGGACCGAATTGACGCCCGCGTTGGCGATGTTGGCCTGATCCAGCAGCTTCATCGCCTCCTCGGCGCGGAGTTCACGGAAGCGTACGGAGATGATCGCGTCCAGCGCCTCGCGGTGCGCCACGCGGTCGGACCCGGTGGCGAAACGGGGGTCGTCCGCCAGGTCGGGGCGGCCGATGAACTCCGTGCACAGCGCGGCCCATTCGCGCTCGTTCTGCACGGACAGCAGCACGTCCTTGCCGTCGGCCGCGGTGAACGGCCCGTACGGGGCGACCGTCGCGTGCCGGGCGCCGACGCGGGGCGGCTGGGTGCCGCCGTACCGCGTGTAGTAGGCGGGCTGGCTCATCCACTCGGCGAGCGCGTCGAAGAGGGAGACCTCGACGGCCGGTGCGCGGCCGGTCGTCGCCCGAGTGAACAGGGCGGAGAGGATACCGCTGTACGCGTACATCCCGCCCGCGATGTCCGCCACCGAGATGCCGACGCGCACCGCCTCGTCCGGGGTGCCGGTGAGCTGGAGCAGCCCCGTCTGGCACTGCACGAGCAGGTCGTACGCCTTGCGGTCCGCCCAGGGACCGTCCGTGCCGTAGCCGCTGATGGTGCAGGGGATGAGGGACGGGTAGCGGGCCTGCAGCTCGTCCGCGCCGAGGCCCATGCGGGTGGCGGCGCCGGGGGCGAGGTTCTGCACGAACACGTCCGCGCCGGCCAGCAGCTCCTCCAGGATCTCTCTGCCGGGTTCCGACTTGAGGTCGAGGGTGAGTGATTCCTTGGAGCGGTTGAGCCAGACGAAATAGCTGGCTTGGCCGTGGACGGTGGTGTCATACCGCCGCGCGAAGTCGCCCCCGTCGGGGCGCTCTACCTTGATGACCCGTGCCCCGAGGTCGGCGAGTTGGCGGGTGGCGAAGGGGGCGGCGACGGCCTGCTCAAGGC
>NZ_WMBF01000207.1:0-10717 GCF_019400875.1 Streptomyces anatolicus
CCCGCGTACCGCCCGAACCACACCCACCTCACCACCCATACGTAACCGATCTGCCGTCCCCGGGCGGCAGGGGGGAAAAGCGCCATGAGTCCAGTTCTGACCGCCGTCATCGGAGTCGTCGTACTCCTCGTCCTGCTGGCGCTCGTCGTCATCACCCGCTACAAGGTCGCCGGGCCCAGCGAGGCCTTCATCGTGACCGGGCGGCGCGGCAAGAGGTCCACCGATCCGGAGACCGGCCGCGTCATGACCGACAACAGCGGCCAGAAGGTCGTGGTCGGCGGCGGTGTCTTCGTCGTGCCGTTCGTGCAGCAGAAGTTCACGCTCGACCTGTCCTCGCGGCACATCCCGATCGCGGTGCGCGGCGCCGTCACCCTGCGGGGCGTGAAGGCCAACCTCGAAGGCGTGGCCATCGTGAAGGTCGGCGGCACCGAGGACTCCATACGCGCCGCCGCGCAGCGCTTCCTCATGCAGCAGGACGGGATCGTCGGCTTCACCCAGGAGGTGCTCTCCGGAGCGCTGCGCTCCATCGTGGGGCGGATGTCGGTGGAGGACATCATCCGTGACCGCGCCGCGTTCGCCGGGCAGGTCGCCGAGGAGGCCGAGGCCAGCCTCTCCGGACAGGGCCTGGTGCTCGACGCCTTCCAGATCCAGGACATCACCACCGAGGGCTCCTACCTGGAGGACCTCGGGCGCCCCGAGGCCGCCCGCGCCAAGCAGGAGGCGGACATCGCCGAGGCCGTGGCGCGCCGCGCCGCCGAGCAGGCGCGGCTGAAGGCCGAGGAGGAGATCGCGATCGCCCAGCGGACGTTCGCGCTCAAGCAGGCCGAGATCAAGGCCGAGACGGACGAGGCGTCGGCCCGTGCCGCCGCCGCGGGCCCGCTCGCCGAGGCCGCCCGGCAGCAGAACGTCCTGTCCGAGCAGGAGAAGGTCGCCCAGCGCCAGGCCGCCCTGACCGACCGGGAGTTGGACACCAAGGTCCGCAAGCCCGCCGACGCCGCGCGCTACCAGGCCGAGCAGGAGGCGGAGGCCCGCAGGATCGGCCTGGTCAAGCAGGCGGAGGCCGACGCCGAGCGGGCCCGCCTCACCGGTGAGGGCGAGAAGGCGCACCGCGCCGCGCTCGCCGACGCCGTACGCCTCGAGGGCGAGGCCGAGGCCGCCGCGATCGGCGCGAAGGGCGCCGCGGAGGCGGAGGCGATGCACAAGAAGGCCGACGCGTTCGCGCGCTACGGCGACGCGGCGGTCCTGCAGATGCTCGTCGAGGTCCTGCCGAGCGTGGTCGCGAAGGCGTCCGAGCCGCTCAGCGCGGTGGACAAGATGACGGTGATCTCCACGGACGGGGCGAGCCAGCTGTCCCGCACGGTCGCCGACAACGTCGCCCAGGGCGTCGAACTCCTCAGCTCCACCACGGGAGTCGACCTCGCCGAACTCCTCAAGGGCATCACCGGCGGCAAGACGCCTGCCCCGGCGCCCGCTTCGGTGCCCACGTCGGCGCCCGTCTCGACGAACGGCCGCATCGACGTCACCGATTGACCGACTAGTAGCCTCGCGCTCATGTTCATTCTCGAATTGACCTACACCGCGCCCGTCTCCGCCGTCGACGAGCAGCTGGCGGCCCATGTGGCGTGGCTCGACGAGCAGTACGAGGCCGGGGTCTTCCTCGCCTCCGGGCGCAAGAACCCGCGCGACGGCGGCGTGATCATCGCCGTGGCCCGGGACCGGGCGCGGATCGAGGAGATCGCCGGGGCGGACCCCTTCGTCCTGGCCGGGGTCTGCGAGTACCGGATCACCGAGTTCTACGCGACGAAGACGGTCCCGGCACTCGCCTCGTACCGCGAGCAGCTGCCCGCGTAACCCGGGACCGGCGCCCTCACCGCTCCAGGCGGGCGATCCGGCCCTTCTCGCCCGCCGCCCAGCAGCCCCGGTCCGGGGCGCAGTCCACGGTGTCGTACGAGCCCGTGTCGACCGTCCGCCAGCTCCGCCCGCCGTCCGTGGTGACGTCGGTGCCGGTCGGGCCGACCGCGAGGGCCGTGGCGCGGCTGTGCGGGAACCACGTCACGCCCGAGCGGTAGGCGGGCGGCGGCTGCCCGGCCGGGGTCCAGGTGCGGCCGCCGTTCCCGGTGACGGCCGCCGCCCGCGGTGAGGCCTGGCCGGCTCGGTAGTCGCCGCCGACCGCGATGCCGTGCGCACGGTCGCGGAAGGCGAGGCCGAAGACGCCGCGGGCCGGGTCGCCCGCGGGGATCGGCGCGTCGGTGGCCGTCCAGGTCAGGCCGCGGTCGGCGGAGTGCAGGACACGCGCGCGTGCCGCTCCCCCGGTCGCCAGCCACACATCGCGCGGACCGGAGGCGACCAGGCACTGGCCGCTCGCCGCGAAACCCGCCTCGCCCTCCTGCGCCGCGGGCATGCCGGCGCTCGGCAGGACGTTCCAGGAGCGGCCGCCGTCGGCGGTGGACAGGATGCGGTACTTGCCGTCGACCGGGTCGCTCATCGCCAGGCCGTGGCGGCGGTCGAAGAAGGTCACGCAGTCGTAGAAGGCGCGGGGGTCGGTGTTGCGGAAGGACTCCGTCCAGGTCTTGCCGCCGTCGTCGGTGCGCAGGATCCGGGAGGCCTCGCCCTCGCCGATGGCGAGGACCACCGCGCGCCGGCCGTCGAAGGCCTCCACGTCCCGCAGTTCGAGAGAGCCGCCGCCCGGTGGGGAGATATCGCGCCAGCTCCTGCCGCCGTCCGACGTACGCAGCACGGTCCCCTTCGACCCGGCCACCCAGGCCGTGTCCCGGCTGACGGCGGCGAGGCCGCGGAAGCGGGCGTCGGTGCCGCTCTCCTTGAGCTGCCAGCTCAGGGCCGTGCCCGGGGTGTGGTCCCGGCCGTCGGGCCGGGCGTTCGCGGGCGCCGCGAGGACGGCCCCGGCGAGTGCCGCCCCGCACAGTGCCGCCAGTACCGCGCGCCCCACCGTCTTCGACTTCCCCATGGCCCTCATGGCGGGCGAAGCTAGCCGACGCGCCGGGCCTCGTCCAGATGGCCGGAAGGGCTCCCCCGGAAGACGGGCGCCGGGAACCGCGGGCGCCTCCACGGTCTCTCGGTGACAGAGGTCACTCGGTCCCACTCACCTCGCGTGTGCACGGATCCCGTCTTTCCGTCGTCTATTCAAGTGCCGACCCCAGTCGTCCAGCAGTCAGTGAGGGAGCAGGCGTTGTCCACCGTCATCGAACAAGCCGTAGAGGCCCGCCTGGTCGCCGCCGCGCCGCGGATGCCGACCATCCCCGCAACGCTCCACTACGACCGGCGGGACCCCTTCGCCGTACGGATGAGCTTTCCCGCCCCCGCGACGCTGGAGGGCGTCGAGGTCTACTGGACCTTCGCCCGCGAACTGCTCACCGACGGCGTGGAGCGCGCGGTGGGCGACGGCGACGTGCGGGTGCGGCCGTACGGTTTCGACCGCACGGTCGTGGAGTTCCACGCGCCCGAGGGCACCGCGATCGTCCACGTCCGCACCGGGGAGCTGCGCCGCTTCCTGCTCCGCACGACGGCGCTCGTACCAGTCGGCCAGGAGCACCGCCACGTCGACCTGGACCAGGACCTCGCGGAGCTGATGCGGGACGCGTGCTGAGCCGCTGACGCCCGGACCGGATGGCCCGGCGCGTTCAGGGGCCGATCGGCAGCTCCCGCTTGTGCGCGGTCCGGTGGTAGCGCTCGACGATGGCGTTGCGGGCCGCATCGGCGACCGGCTTGCCCTCCAGGAAGTCGTCGATCTCCTCGTAGGTGACGCCGAGCGCCTCCTCGTCGGAGAGACCGGGGTTCAGCGACTCCAGATCCGCCGTCGGGACCTTCTGGACCAGCGCGGGCGGTGCGCCCAGCTCCTGTGCGAGGGCCCGGACCCGCCGCTTGGTGAGGCCGGTGAGCGGGACGACGTCCGCCGCGCCGTCACCGAACTTGGTGAAGAACCCGGAGGCCGCTTCTGCCGCCTGGTCGGTGCCCACCACCAGGCCCTCGTGCGCCCCCGCCACCGCGTACTGGGCGATCATGCGCTGCCGGGCCTTGATGTTGCCGAGGACGAAGTCCTGGTGGTGCGCGTCGCGGAAGAGCGCGCCGCCCGCCGCGACCGCCGCCAGCGCGGCGTCGGCCGCGGGCTTCACGTCGACGGTCAGAACCTTGTCCGGCCGGATGAACTCCAGCGCCGAGCGGGCGTCCTTCTCGTCGGCCTGGGTGCCGTACGGCAGCCGCATCGCGAAGAACACCGCCTCGCGCCCGGTCGCGGCCCGGACCCGCTCGACCGCGAGCTGGCACAGCCGCCCCGCGGTCGTGGAGTCCACGCCGCCGCTGATGCCGAGCACCAGGGAGCGCAGGCCGTTGGAGGTCAGCTGGTCGGCGAGGAAGGCCACGCGGCGCTCGACCTCCTGACGTACGTCGAACTCCTCGCTCACCTGGAGGGCCCGGGCGATCTCCTGCTGGACGGTGAGGGACGCGCGGTCGGTCATGGTCGCTCCTGCTCGCAGATCCTGGTCGGGGTAGTAGAGAGGTCCTGGTCGGGACGGGAAGCGTGCCCGCAGGTCAGCTCCGCACGCGCGGCAGCCCGGTGATTCCCATCACGAGCGAGTACAGCGAGGTCGACGCGGTGATGAACAGGCGGTTGTTCTTGGGGCCGCCGAAGGCGATGTTGGAGACCGGTTCGGGGATGTTAAGACGGCCGATCAGGGTGCCGTCCGGGTCGTAGCAGTGCACTCCGCCGTCGATGGCCGCCGCCCACAGCCGTCCTCCGTCGTCGAACCGGAGGTTGTCGAAGCGGCTGACGTCGTCCGTGGCCTTGGTGAAGACCTCCCCGTCGGAGAGCGTCCCGTCGTCACGCACGTCGAAGACGCGGATCACGCGGTCCCGCGTGTCCGAGACGTACAGCTGCCGCTCGTCGGGGGAGAAGACGAGGCCGTTCGGCGCCCCGAAGCAGTCCGCGACCAGGCGCACCTCGCCCGTGGCCGGGTCGATCCGGTAGACGTGGAGGCCGTCCTGCTCGCGCTCCGCGCGGAAGCCCTCGTAGTCACTGGTGATCCCGAAGTCGGGGTCGGAGAACCACACCGAGCCGTCGGAGCGCACGACCGCGTCGTTCGGGCTGTTGAGCCGCTTGCCGTCATAGCGGTCGGCGAGCACGGTGAGGGTGCCGTCCGGCTCGGTGCGGGTGACCCGGCGGTTGCCCTGCTCGCAGGAGATCAGCCGGCCCTCGCGGTCGAGCGTGTTGCCGTTGCTGTATCCGGCCGGGGAGCGGAAGACGGAGACCGCTCCGGTCGCCTCGTCCCAGCGCAGCATCCGGTCGTTGGGGATGTCGCTCCAGATCAGCTGGCGCCAGGCGGGGAGGTAGAGGGGTCCCTCGGCCCAGCGGCAGTCGCCGTACAGCTTCTCCAGGCGGCTGTCTCCATTGGCGCACCGTCCGGTGCGGAACCGGTCGTCCAGGATCTCGTACAGCGCGGTGTCGTCAGAACCGGACATGCTTACCCCCAAGTGGTCGCGAACTGAATCTCGTACAGCCGAGATGGACTATGCCAGAACCGTATATGGTGACGCCATGGGAACGGTGAATGACGTGGACGACATGGACCGCAAGCTGATCGCGGTCCTCCAGCAGGACGCGACCACCGCGTATGCCGCGCTCGGCAAGGCGGTCGGCCTGTCGGCGGGCGCCGCCCATGAGCGGGTGCGCAAGCTGCGCGAGCGGGGCGTCATCCGGCGTACCACCATCGACGTGGACCCGGCGGCGCTCGGCCGCGGCGTCCTGGCCTTCGTGATGGTCGAATCGACCGCCTGGATGGGGGATTCGGCGGAGGCCTTCGCGGCGATCCCCGAGATCCAGGAGGCGCATGTCATCGCGGGCAGCGCCGCGGTCCTCGTGAAGGTGCGCGCCGCGACGACGGAGCAGCTCCAGGACGTACTGCGCAGGCTGTACGCGATCGACGGCGTGAGCGGGACCCAGGCGACGGTGTCCCTGGAGACCTTCTTCGAGCGCCCCGTCACGCCCGCCCCGCCGAGCGGCGGCGCGATAAAGCGTTGACAGGGCCCACGGGAGGCTCCTAACGTCGACAGCGGTTCTGTTGCCGTCGACAGGAGAAGGACGTTGCTCGTCTGAGGTCTTGAGACACCGCGTCACGCAGCTCTCGCGCTGCCGTGTACGTCGCGTGCGACCTCGGCATACGAGCCGTCCCGTCCCCCGGCACAGGCCTTCTCTCTCTTCCGGCCTCACCCCGCCGCGGTGTCTCGAACGCGTTGTCCCTGACCACGTTCCACACCACGCGACCGCGAGGCCTGTATGTCACACTCCCCCACCTCTCTCACCTGCACGTCGCTCACCTTCACCTGGCCCGACGGGACCAGCGTCTTCGACGGTCTCCAGGTGGCCTTCGGACCCGGCAGGACCGGCCTCATCGGCCTCAACGGCTCAGGGAAATCAACCCTGTTGAAGCTGCTCGCCGGAGAACTGACACCCACCGAGGGCGCCGTCAAGATCGTCGGCGAGGTCGGTTATCTGCCGCAGAACGTCACCCTGGACACCGCTCTGCGCGTCGACGACGTGCTCGGCATCGCGGCGACGCGGGCCGCGCTGCACGCCATCGAGACGGGCGACGTGCGCGAGGAGCACTTCGCGGCCGTCGGCGACGACTGGGACGTCGAGGAACGCGCCCGCACCACCCTCGACCAGCTCGGCCTCGGGCACATCGGCCTCGACCGCACCACCGGCGAGGTCTCGGGCGGCGAGTCCGTGCTGCTGCGCCTCGCCGCGCTGCTCCTGCGCCGGCCCGACATCCTGCTGCTCGACGAACCGACCAACAACCTCGACCTGCACGCCCGTCGGCGCCTGTACGCGGCCGTCGAGGCGTGGTCCGGCGTCCTCGTCGTCGTCAGCCACGACCGTGAACTCCTCGACCTCGTCGACCAGATCGCCGATCTGCACGAGGGCGAGATCAGTTGGTACGGCGGCAACTTCAGCGCGTACGAAGCGGTCCTCGCCACCGAACAGGAGGCGGCCGAGCGCATGGTGCGCGTCGCCGAGTCCGACCTGCGCAGGCAGAAGCGCGATCTGGCCGACGCCCAGGTGAAGTTGGCCCGCCGCAAGCGCTACGGCCAGAAGATCCAGGACAGCAGGAGCCAGCCGAAGATCTTGATGGGCGCCCGCAAACGGGCCGCGCAGGAGTCGGCGGGCAAGCACCGCATCCTGCACGAGGAGAAGCTGGCCGAGGCCAAGGAGCGCCTCGACGACGCCGTGGAGGCGGTGCGGGACGACGACGTGATCCGCGTCGACCTGCCGCAGACTTTGGTGCACCCGGGGAGCGACGTCCTGACCCTGAGCGGCCTCGAACTGCGCTACGGCACCCGCGTCCTGCGCGAGTTCGAGCTGCGCGGCCCCGAGCGGGTCGCGCTGATCGGGCGCAACGGCGCGGGCAAGACGACGCTGCTGCGCACCATCGCCGGGGAGCTTCAGCCCGTCTCCGGCGAGGCGCTTGCCCATGTGCCACTGCGGTTCCTGCCCCAGCGGCTCGATGTGCTCGACGACGGACTGAGCGTCGTCGAGAACGTGGCCGCGTACGCCCCGGACGCGACCAACAACCGCATCCGGGCGCGCCTGGCCCGCTTCCTGTTCAAGGGCGCCAAGGCCGACCAGCAGGCGGCGACCCTCTCGGGCGGCGAGCGGTTCCGGGCGGCGCTCGCGGCGCTGCTCCTCGCCGAGCCCGCGCCGCGGCTGCTCATGCTCGACGAGCCGACGAACAACCTCGACATGGCGAGCGTGAAGCAGCTGTCGTCGGCCCTGGAGTCGTACCAGGGCGCGCTGATCGTGGCCAGTCACGACCTGCCGTTCCTGGAGTCCATCGGCATCACGCGCTGGCTGCTTCTCGACGGGGAGCTGAAGGAAATCACCCAGGAAAAGCGGACAGAAGCTGTCGGGTATGACGACTAGCGTCCGGTGCATGCACCAGGACACACACGACTGCATCACCATCACCGGAGCCCGTGAGAACAACCTGAAGGAGGTGAACCTGAGCATCCCGAAGGGCCGTCTCACGGTCTTCACCGGGGTGTCGGGGTCGGGAAAGTCGTCGGTCGTCTTCGACACGATCGCGGTCGAGAGCCAGCGCCAGCTGAACGAGACCTTCACCTGGTTCGTACGCAACAGGCTGCCGAAGTACGAGCGGCCGCACGCGGACACCATCGAGGACCTCTCGCCCGCGATCGTCGTCGACCAGAAGCCGGTCGGCGGCCACTCCCGCTCCACCGTCGGCACCATGACGGACGTCTACTCCGTGATCAGGGTGCTCTTCTCCCGGCACGGCACGCCGAGCGCGGGCCCGGCGACGGCGTACTCCTTCAACGACCCGTCGGGCATGTGCCCGCGGTGCGACGGCCTCGGCCGTACCGTGCGGCCCGACTACGACCGCATCCTGGACCCCGCCAAGTCCCTGGCGGACGGCGCGATCCTCTTCCCGCCGTTCGCCGCCGGGACCTGGCACGGCCAGACGTACACCAACACGCCCGACCTCGACACGCACAAGCCGGTCGGCCGTTTCACCGACACCGAGCGGCAGTTCCTGCTGCGCGGCGGGCGCGGCAAGCGGAAGGTCAGCATCGACAACACCGGCGGCGCACGGGACATCGACTACGAAGGCCTCGCCGACCGCTTCGAGCGCCTGTACCTCAACCGCGATCTGTCCGCGCTCGCCCAGAAGACCCGCGACATGGTGCGGGGCTTCCTCATCGAGGGCGCCTGCCCCTCCTGCCACGGGGCGCGGCTCAACGCGGCGGCACTCGCCACCCGCGTCAACGGCCTGAGCATCGCCGACTGCACCGGAATGGAGGTGACCGACCTCATCAAGCAGCTGGCCCGCGTCGACGACCCGGTGGCGGGACCGATCGCCGCGGCGGCGGTGGCGGCCCTTGAGCGCATCGAGGCGATCGGCCTCGGCTACCTCAGCCTGGACCGTGAGACGTCCACGCTCTCCGGCGGCGAGGGCCAGCGGCTGAAGATGGTGCGCCATCTCGGCTCCAGCCTCACCGGCATGACGTACATCTTCGACGAGCCGAGCGTCGGCCTGCACCCGCGCGACGTGGGCCGCCTCAACGACCTGCTGCTGCGGCTGCGCGACAAGGGCAACACCGTCCTGGTCGTCGAGCACGACCCGGACGTGATCGCGGTCGCCGACCACGTCGTGGACATGGGCCCGGCGGCCGGCACCGACGGCGGCCTGGTCGTCTTCGAGGGCACGCCGGACGAGCTGCGGCGGGCGGACACCCTCACCGGCCGCCACCTGCGCCGCGTCCGGGGCATCAAGGAGAAGCCGCGCGAGGCGACGGGCGGACACTGGGTCAAGGACGCCGACCTGCACAACCTCAGGAACGTCAGCGTGCGGGTGCCAACCGGGGTGCTCACCGCGGTCACCGGAGTCGCGGGCTCCGGCAAGAGCACGCTGGTGTCCAAGGCGTTCACCGCGGCGCACCCGGACGCCGTGGTCGTCGACCAGTCGTCCATCGGCATCTCGGGCCGCTCCACCCCGGCGACGTATCTCGGGATCATGGACACCGTGCGCAAGCTCTTCGCGCGGGGGACGGGCGCCAAGGCGAGCCTGTTCAGCTTCAACTCCCATGGCGCGTGCGAGCGTTGCCAGGGGCGCGGGATCATCTACAGCGACCTGGCGTTCATGGACCCGGTGACCACCACGTGCGAGGTCTGCGAGGGGCGGCGGTTCAAGGACGAGGTGCTGCGCCTCACGGTCGACGGCCACTCCGTCGTGGACGTACTGGCCATGACGGCCGAGGACGCCCTCGACTTCACCGAACGCTTCGGCGACCCGGCGATTCGCCGGCGCCTCGGCGCGCTGCGGGACGTGGGGCTCACCTACCTCACGCTCGGGCAGCCGCTCAGCACCCTGTCCGGCGGTGAGCGGCAGCGCATCAAGCTGGCCACGCAGCTGCACCGCACCGGGACGACATACGTCCTGGACGAACCGACCACCGGCCTGCACATGGCGGACGTCGACGGGCTGCTCGCGCTGCTCGACCGGCTCGTCGACGCCGGGAACACGGTGGTCGTCGTCGAGCACAACCTGGACGTCGTCAAGCACGCGGACTGGGTCATCGACCTCGGCCCCGACGGCGGCAAGCACGGCGGGCGGATCGTCTTCGAGGGGACCCCGGAGCTGCTGCTTCGTGCGCGGGGGTCGTTCACCGCGGATCACCTCCGGGGCGCTCTGGGCCTGGACGGGGAGCGCGCTGCATGATGTGCGGCACCGCCCCACGTGAGGTGCGGCGGTGTCCCGCCCCGTGAGGAGTACGCCGTGCCCAGCAAGAAGGCCCTGATCCGCCGTCCAGACCCGCGCCTCGCCGAAGGCCTGCTCACCCACCTGGAGCGCACCCCCGTCGACGTGGAGCTGGCGCTGCGGCAGTGGGAGGCGTACGTCGCGGCGCTGGACGCCCACGGCTGGGAGACGCTGGAGGTCGAGCCCGCCGACGACTGCCCGGACTCGGTGTTCGTGGAGGACGCGGTGGTCGTCTTCCGGAACGTGGCGCTGATCGCCCGGCCGGGGGCCGAGGCCCGGCGGGGCGAGACGCCGGGCGTCGAGGAGGCGGTGGCCCGGCTCGGCTGCTCGGTCAACTGGATCCGGGAGCCCGGCACGCTCGACGGCGGTGACGTCCTCAAGATCGGCGACACGGTCTACGTGGGGCGGGGCGGCAGGACCGACGCGGAGGGGGT
>NZ_WMBF01000208.1:0-10634 GCF_019400875.1 Streptomyces anatolicus
GTGGGGGGAGCGCAGGGCGGGGAGTTTGGTGCGGGAGAGCGGGATCACCGCGAGGCCCCGCTCGGCGGCCGACAGGGCGTGGGCCAGCGCGAGAGTGGCGGCATGGCGGTCGATGGTGGCCATGGCTTCATTTTCGTACGTATGTTCGAAGAAGGGAAGAGGGAGCGAGTCGCGAGTGGGGTCCCGAGGGTGGGGCCTGAAGCGGGGAAGCGCCCCCTTCTTGCGGATGCCGACCGATATTGGCGGAACGCTTCTCCTTCTTTCGCGCCCGGGTCCGGATGGGACGAGTCCGGAGCGCGAGTGCTCCCTCGCGGAGGTGAGTCGGGTGTTCGGGGTGCGAGGAGGGTTTATCGACATGTACTCACGCTTGCGAGGGAATCAGGGCTTCCGGGGTGGTTCGCCGGGGATTCGGTGGGCAACTCTGATCCCGCGACGTCGTACAAAGCTCCGAGGCGGTCGGCCAACTGCCTTGGTATCAGCGGTAGTTCGCGGTACCTCCGGCTCACGCCGGTGTGTATCCCCTGTTCTGGAGGAATAGACATGGCAAGCACTCGTACGGCCCGCGTCATCGCCGCCGCCGCGGCACTGCCTCTGGCCGCCGCGCTCTTCTCAGGTGTGGCGACGGCCGATAACGGCGCTTTCGCGAACAATGGATCAAACGCGGGAGTGGCGACCGTGAACGGCAGCGGCGTCGGCGGCAGCAACCACGGCAACTCGACCACCACGCAGCAGCAGGCCGTCGGCAGCGGCGCCTCGAACCAGAACAACACCGCCCAGGTGAACGGTTCGGGCTTCACGGCGCTCGACCAGTCGAACACGAACGTCTCGGTGGACTTCGCCGAACTCTGGTGAACCGAGAACCCCTGGAGCCGCTCGGGACGGCTCCGCTGGGTTCGAGGTATGGGGTGTGACGGGGTCCTGTGCGGCGGCGCTTCAGCGTCGCCGCACAGTCGTGTGTGGGGCCTGGCGTGGGTGCGGTCTCTTGACTTCGGCATCAATTCTGACGGACAGTCAGAAAGCGTTGGCGGTACGTCACGTGCGGGGGCGGGGTGAGCGAGGTGCGGCGCGAGGTCGTCGCGACGATGCGGCTCGGCATGCGGAGGGGGCGTCGGTGAACGCTGTGCGGGACATCGCGTACGAGGAGTTGAGGGCGTTCGAGGGCAGGGCCGCGGCGGAGGCGGGCCTCGGCAAGGATCCGGTCAACGCACCCATGATCAGGCACTGGTGCGAGGCGATGGGCGACGCCAATCCCGCGTACGCGGGCGCGGACCCCATAGCGCCGCCCACGATGTTGCAGGCCTGGACGATGGGTGGCCTCTCCGGGCACCAGGGGCGTTCCGAGGCGTACGACGCCCTGCTCGCGCTGCTCGACGACGCGGGGTACACCGCGGTGGTCGCCACCGACTGCGAGCAGGAGTACGTACGGGAGTTACGGCCCGGCGACGAGATCACCTTCGACGCGGTGATCGAGTCGGTGTCGGAGCGCAAGACCACCAAGCTCGGCACGGGCCACTTCGTCACCACGCGGATGGACGTCAGGGCGGATGGCGAACCGGCGGGGACGCACCGCTTCCGCATCCTCAAGTACGCACCCGTGCGGCGGACGCCCAAGGACAAGCGCCCCCGCCCGGTGATCAATCGGGACAACGCGGGGTTCTGGGAGGGCGTCACCGCCCACCGGCTGCTGATCCAGCGCTGTGGCGGCTGCGGCGAGTCGCGCTTCCCCTGGCTGCCGGGGTGCAACGCCTGCGGCTCGCCCGAGTGGGACACGGTCGAGGCGAGCGGTGAGGGCACGGTCTTCTCGTACGTCGTGATGCACCATCCGCCCTTCCCGGCCTTCGACCCTCCCTACGCGGTGGGGCTCGTCGAGTTGGCGGAGGGCGTGCGGATCGTCAGCAACATCGTCGGGGTGCCCTACGACAAGGTGCGGATCGGGATGCCGGTACGGCTCGTGTTCCAGCGGGTGGACGAGGAATTGGAGCTGCCGCTGTTCGAGGCGCTGGGTGGCGGGGCGAGGGGTGAGGTCTGACATGGACTTCGCGCCCACGGAGGAGCACGGGGAGGGGACGAGGATGAGGGCAGGTGAAAAGTTGCCGGTGCTGGAGATTCCGGTCACCCGCACCCTGATCGTCGCCGGTGCCCTCGCGTCCCGCGACTACCAGGACGTGCACCACGACGCGGAGCTGGCCAAGGCCAAGGGCTCCCCCGACATCTTCATGAACATCCTGACGACCAACGGCCTGGTCGGCCGGTACATCACGGACCACTTCGGCCCGACGGCCACCCTGCACACAGTGGCCATACGGCTCGGCGCACCCAACTACCCCGGGGACACCATGGTGCTGACCGGCACGGTCGAGAAGGTCGACGCCCGCCCCGAGGGCGACACGGCCACCGTCGAGGTCATCGGGACCAACGGCATCGGCAGACACGTCACGGGCACGGTGACGGTGACCCTGCCCGCCGGGGGTGCCGCATGAGGCCCGTGGGGGGTGCCGCATGAGTCTACGTATGCGCGACGGCCTCGGGGGGAGGGCGGCGGTCGTCGGGATCGGGGCGACGGAGTTCTCCAAGGACTCCGGGCGCAGTGAGCTGAAGCTGGCGGTGGAGGCGGTGCGGACGGCGCTCGACGACGCCGGGCTCGCCCCCGCCGACGTCGACGGCATGGTCACCTTCACCATGGACACCAACCCGGAGATCACGGTCGCCCAGGCGGTCGGCATCGGGGAGCTGTCGTTCTTCTCCCGCGTCCACTACGGCGGCGGTGCGGCCTGCGCCACCGTCCAGCAGGCGGCGCTCGCGGTGGCGACCGGGGTGGCCGAAGTCGTCGTCTGCTACCGCGCTTTCAATGAGCGCTCGGGCCGGAGATTCGGCTCGGGGGTGCAGCGGCGCGAACCGTCCGCCGAGGGCGCCGCGCTCGGCTGGGCCCTGCCGTTCGGTCTGCTGACCCCCGCGTCCTGGGTGGCGATGGCGGCCCAGCGCTACCTCCATACGTACGGTCTGACGCCGGACGCCTTCGGCCAGGTGGCCGTGGTGGACCGGAAGTACGCGGCCACCAACCCGGCGGCGTACTTCCACGGCAAGCCGATCACGCTCGCGGATCACGCGGCCTCGCGCTGGATCGTCGAGCCCCTGCGGCTCCTGGACTGCTGCCAGGAGACGGACGGTGGCCAGGCGATCGTCGTCACGAGCGTGGAGCGGGCCCGTGACCTTCCGCATCCGCCTGCCGTGATCACCGCGGCGGCGCAGGGGGCGGGCCGGGCGCAGGAGCAGATGACCAGCTTCTACCGCGACGATCTGGGCGGGCTGCCGGAGATGAGCGTCGTGGCCCGGCAGCTGTGGCGCACCTCGGGGCTCGGACCGGCCGATATCGACGTCGGCATTCTCTATGACCACTTCACGCCGTTCGTGCTGATGCAGTTGGAGGAGTTCGGGTTCTGCGGGCCGGGCGAGGCCGCGGGGTTCGTCGCCGAGGAGCGGCTGCCGCTGAACACCCACGGCGGACAGCTCGGGGAGGCGTATCTGCACGGGATGAACGGCGTGGCGGAGGCCGTCCGGCAGATCCGGGGCACCTCGGTGAACCAGCTACCCGGCGCCGCGCACACCCTGGTCACCGCGGGCACCGGTGTCCCCACTTCGGGGCTGATTCTGGGGTCGGACGGCTGAACGCACCGCGTGTCCCGGCCGGGTATGCGCCGAAGGGCCGTTCACTCACCGTATGCGTCTCCAAAAGCTGATCATCGGACTTCTCCTCGCCCTGGCTGTCCTGACCGTCGATCTGACCGCGTCCCCACCGGGCGCCGCGGCCGCCTCCACCGACCCCGCGACCGCTCCGGCCGACCCCGCGACCGCTCCCGCCGACCTGGCGGCCAGGGCGCCCGCCTACCGCGGCCGCGCGTTCGACACCTGCATCGCGCCCTCCGTCGACACCATGCGCCGCTGGCAGAGCTCCCGGTACGGCGCCGTGGGCGTCTACTACGCCGGGCGCGGCCGTGCCTGCAAGAGACAGCTGCACCTGAACCGGAGCTGGACACGGGCGGTGAACCGGATGGGGTGGCGGGTGCTGCCCGTGTACGTGGGTTCGCAGTCGCCCTGTGTCGTGGCGAAGAACAAGAAGGGAGTACGCATCGGAAGACACCCCTGGAGCCAGGGGAAGCGGGAGGCACGCGACGCGGTCCGCCGGGCCAAGTCCGTCGGCTTCCGGACGCGCAGCCCGCTCTACCTGGACATGGAGGCGTACGCCTACCGGAAGAAGGCGTGTGCCCGCACCACGCTCTCCTTCGTACGGGGCTGGGACCGCGAGGTGCGCAGACTCGGCTACGTCCCCGGCTTCTACAGCAGCGCCGACTCCGGTGTGCGGCACATGGAGCAGGCGCGGCGGGCGGGCGTGCGGGACCTTCCGTCGGTGATGTGGTTCGCGCGCTGGCGCACCCGGCCGCACCTGAACCGCGAGCCGTCCCTGAGCGCGAACGCCTGGAGCCCGGGGCGGCGCATCCACCAGTACGCGGGGAACGTGACGGAGCGGCACGGCGGACGCACACTGGTGATCGACCGCAATCTGATGCACGCCCCCGTGGCCCGCGTCGGCTAGGGAACCCGGGCCGCCGGAGGCCGTGCGCCGCGGCGGTTCTCAGGGGTGAAGACTCAGGGGTGCGCCCCGTCTCCTCCACCTGTAGGAGGTGGGGCCAGCACCATTCGTACAACCTGAGGCGGACACCGCTTCGGGACTTGGGGCCGATCCGCGCTAGTAGGGGTCGCTTCTAGCGTGGAGCCATGACCGCATCCATGGTGTCCGTGTGCACGAGCGCATCGAAGGCCGCGACGCGGGGCACGGGTCCGGCGCGGGCCACCGGGCCCTTCGCCTACCCGTCGTTCGCGTCCTACGTACGGGCACGCCAGCCCGTGCTGCTGCGCACCGCCCGCTCGCTGACCGCGAATCCGAGCGATGCCGAGGACTTGTTGCAGACCGCGCTGACCAAGACGTATGTCGCGTGGGACCGGATCGAGGACCATCGCGCCCTCGACGGCTATGTGCGCCGCGCCCTGCTGAACACCCGCACGTCGCAGTGGCGCAAGCGCAAGGTCGACGAGTTCGCGTGCGACGAGCTGCCGGAGCCGGAGGTGGCGCCCGCGGGGGACCCGGCCGAGCATCAGGTGCTGCACGACGCGATGTGGCGCGCGATCATGAAGCTGCCGGACCGGCAGCGGGCGATGGTCGTCCTCAGGTACTACGAGGATCTCAGCGAGGCCCAGACCGCCGAGGTGCTCGGGGTCTCGATCGGGACGGTGAAGAGCGCGGTGTCGCGCGCGCTCGGCAAGCTCCGCGAGGACCCGGAACTCACGCCGGTCCGCTGAGCGCGCGGGCGCCGAGCCACGGGACGGCGCTCCGGTGGGCGGCCGATGATCGATCATGTCCTGGACTAGTGACATACCGAGCGGTATGCGCGCAGAATCAGCGCAGCCCCTACCGCCGCGTAGGCGATGTCGCCCCAGGAGGACGCCGTGCTGAGCACGATGCAGGACGTACCGCTGACCGTCACCCGGATTCTCCGGCACGGCACGACCGTGCACGGCACATCGCAGGTCATCACCTGGACCGGGGAGAGTGCCCCGCAGCGCCGCACCTTCCGCGAGATCGGTGAGCGCACCGCGCAGCTCGCCCACGCCCTGCGCGAGGACCTCGGCGTCACCGACGACGAGCGCGTCGCCACTTTCATGTGGAACAACGCAGAGCACGTCGAGGCCTATTACGCCGCGCCCTGTATGGGCGCCATCCTCCACACCCTCAATCTGCGGCTGCCCGCCGACCAGCTGACGTGGATCGTCAACCACGCCGCCGACCGCGTCATCATCGTCAACGGCTCCCTTCTCGGCCTGCTCGCGCCGCTTCTCCCCCAGATGACGACCGTCGAGCACGTCGTGGTGTCGGGTCCCGGTGACCGCTCCCTCCTGGCGGACGCGCGGGTGCGGGTGCATGAGTACGAGGAACTGCTCGCCGGTAAGCCCACCTCCTATGAGTGGCCCGAGCTGGACGAGCGCGCCGCGGCCGCCATGTGCTACACCTCCGGCACCACCGGCGACCCCAAGGGCGTCGTCTACTCCCACCGCTCCATCTATCTGCACTCCATGCAGGTCAACATGGCCCAGTCGATGGGTCTGAGCGACGCGGACACCTCCCTCGTCGTGGTCCCGCAATTTCATGTGAACGCGTGGGGCCTCCCGCACGCCACCCTTATGACCGGCGTGAACATGCTGATGCCGGACCGTTTCCTGCAGCCCGCCCCGCTCGCCGAGATGATCGAGTCGGAGCGGCCCACCCACGCGGCCGCCGTCCCCACCATCTGGCAGGGCCTGCTCGCCGAGCTGACCGCGAAGCCGCGTGACGTCAGTTCGCTCAAGCAGGTCACCATCGGCGGCTCGGCCTGTCCGCCGTCCCTGATGGAGGCTTTCGACGGCCTCGGCATGCGGGTCTGCCACGCCTGGGGCATGACGGAGACGTCCCCGCTCGGCACGGTCGCCCGGCCGCCGGCCCACGCGATCGGCACCGAAGAGGAGTTCGGCTACCGGCTCACGCAGGGCCGCTTCCCCGCCGCCGTCGAGGCCCGCCTTGTCGGCCCCGGTGGTGAACACCTGCCCTGGGACGGCGAGTCGGCCGGTGAGCTGGAGGTGCGCGGCCCCTGGATCGCGGGCGCCTACTACGGCGGCGCGGGCGGCGAGCTCCTGCGGCCCGAGGACAAGTTCAGCGAGGACGGCTGGCTGAAGACCGGCGATGTCGGTGTGATCAGCGCCGATGGCTTCCTCACCCTCACCGACCGGGCGAAGGACGTCATCAAGTCGGGCGGCGAGTGGATCTCGTCGGTAGAGCTGGAGAACGCCCTGATGTCCCACCCGGACGTCGCCGAGGCCGCGGTCGTCGCCGTGCCCGACGAGAAGTGGGGCGAACGCCCGCTCGCCACAGTCGTGTTGAAGGAGGGCGCGGACGCCGACTACGTGTCCCTGCGCGACTTCCTCGCCGGCAGCATCGCCAAGTGGCAGCTCCCCGAGCGCTGGGCGGTCATCCCCTCGGTCCCGAAGACCAGCGTCGGCAAGTTCGACAAGAAGGTCCTGCGCAGGCAGTACGCCGACGGGGAGTTGGACGTCACGCGCCTCTGACGCCATCGGCCCCACTGCTCCTGCGGCCCTTGCGGCCGGGTATCGCGGTCGTCGCCCATCCGAGCGCCAGCCACAGGGCGGCGACCGCGCACACGCCCGTCCACCCCCAGTGGGTGAACGCGCTGCCCGCGAGCGCGGAGGCCAGCGCTCCGCCCGCGAAACCGGCCACCACATAGGCGGTGTTGGCGACCGCCGGCGTGGAGGTGGTCGTCAGCGCCAGGGTCTGGTTGGCGATGTGGTTGGCGACCAGAGCCATGTGGATGGCGACCGCCGCCGCGCACAGGGCCCACAGCGCCCCGCCGCCCAGCCAGAACAGAGGCACCGACACGGCCGCGAGCGCGTATCCGTACGCGACGACCTTCGCCGCGCCGAAGCGGTCCACCATGCCGCCCGCGAGCGGTGCGACGAGGCTCGCCGCGAGGCCGAAGAGTCCGAACAGGCCCGCCGTCGCGGTCGTCATCCCATAGCCGTCGCCGCCCCGGCCGGTGAGGAGCAGCGCGAGCGAGGTCCACAGCGCGCTCCACGCGCCGTACATCCCCGCCTGGCGTATGCAGGCGCGGCGCAGCTCGGCGGAGCCGCGGACCACGCCGGGGAGTTTCGCGAGGCCGGCGAAGAGCGAGCCTGACCCGCGGCGGCTCTCGGCGGGCAGCACGGCGGCCGAGGCGAGGCCGAGCAGTGCCGTCAGCGCGGCGGCGCCGAGGAAGACGTACCGCCAGCCGAAGGCCTGGCCGACGAGGCCGCCGAGGACGCGGGCCGCGACGATGCCCGTGAAGAGCCCGGCGATGAGGGCCGCGACATGGCTGGCCCGCCGGTGCGCGGGCGCGCGCTCGGCGACCAGCGGCACCAGCAGCTGCGGCACGACCGTCGCGGCGGACGCCACCAGGACGGCGGCGGCGAGCCCGGTGGCACCCGAGGCGGCCGCGCCCAGGGCGAGCGCCCCCGCGGTGACCATGGAGAGCACCGCGACGAGCTTGCGGCGGTTCACGCTGTCCCCGAGCGGGGCAAAGAACAGCAGCCCTGCCGCGTACCCGAACTGGGCGACCGAGGCGATCCACGCGACGGCCGACGGCGTCGACCCGAAGTCACGGGCTATCAGCGGGAGCAGGGGCGCGGCGATGTAAATGTTCGCGGCCGTCACGGCCGTGCAGATCGCGATGAGGACGAGGAAGAGGCCGTGCGGGACAGGGAGAGGGTGCGGGGCGGAGAGAGGGCGCGGGCCAGGGCCCGGGGACGGTCCGGATGCCCGGGCGGCGGCGCTTGGGGGCTTCGCGGCGGCCTGAGGGGCCGAGGGCGGAGTGGATGAGGGCGGAGTGGATGAGGGCATGGCGTATGGGTCTCCTGTGTGTCTGCGCGGCCGAATTGCGGCAACCAACTAGTTGGTTGGAAAAAGTCTGCGCCCATCCGAGCCGCACTGTCAAGCAACCAACCGGTTGGTTACCCGAACGGGTTCGCCTACCCTGTCCCCATGGCAGTCAGAGACCCCGAGGCCACCAAGGCGCGGATTTTCGAGGCGGCGGTCGCCGAGTTCGCCCGGTACGGCATCGCGGGCGCCCGCATCGATCGCATCGCGAGTCAGGCGAAGGCCAACAAGCAGCTCATCTACGCCTATTTCGGCAACAAGGCGGAGCTGTTCACCCAGGTCCTGGAGAAGCGGATGCTGGACATGGCCGTCTCCAACCCCGTCGACGCGGACGACATGGACGGCTGGATGGACCGGCTGATGGACTACCACGCCGACCATCCCGAACTGCTGCGCCTGCTCTTCTGGGAGGGCATCGAGTACGGCACGGAGGAGCTGCCCGACGAGTACGAGCGCCGCGATCACTACGACCGCAAGGTCGCCGTACTCGCCGATGCCCAGGCCAGGGGCGTGATCAGCGACGAGATCCCCGCGCCACACCTGCTCTTCATGGTGGTCGCGCTGGCCGGCTGGTCCACGGCCGTGCCGCAGATGCGGCGGATCCTCGTCGGCGACGAGGACGCCGACCGCGAGCGGCTGCGCGCCTCCGTCAAGGCGGCGGTGCGGCGCATCACCGCCTGAACCGGTAACGGCACCGGCACCGGCCCCGGTGCTAGTTGGTGCCGATCTTCGCCAGCAGGTCGACGATGCGGCTCTGCACCTCGGTGCTCGTCGAGCGCTCGGCGAGGAACAGCACCGTCTCGCCCGCCGCGAGGCGCGGCAGCTCCGTCTCGTCGACGGCGGCGGTGTAGACGACCAGCGGAGTGCGGTTCAACTGCCCGTTCGCGCGCAGCCAGTCGATGATCCCGGCCCGGCGGCGGCGCACCTGGAGCAGGTCCATGACCACGAGGTTCGGCCGCATCTGCGCCGCGAGCGTCACCGCGTCCGCGTCGCTCTGGGCCCGCGCGACCTGCATGCCGCGCCGCTCCAGGGTCGCGGTCAGGGCGAGCGCGATCTCCTCGTGCTCCTCGATGAGCAGGACGCGCGGAGGATGCTGCTCGCTGTCGCGCGGGGCGAGTGCCTTCAGGAGTACGGCGGGGTCGGCGCCGTACGCCGCCTCGCGCGTCGCCTGGCCGAGTCCCGCCGTCACGAGCACGGGCACTTCGGCGGCCACGGCGGCCTGCCGCAGCGACTGCAGTGCCGTGCGCGTGATCGGCCCGGTCAGCGGGTCCACGAAGAGGGCCGCGGGGAACGCCGCGATCTGCGCGTCGACCTCCTCGCGCGAGTGCACGATCACGGGACGGTAGCCGCGGTCGCTGAGCGCCTGCTGCGTGGTGACGTCCGGCGCGGGCCACACCAGGAGGCGGCGCGGGTTGTCCAGCGGCTCGGGCGGCAGCTCGTCGTCCATCGGCTGGGGCTGGGGGCGGTTCGCGATCTCGACCGCACCACCGGGGCCGTCCAGCGGCTCCGGACCTTCGTCCGCGTTCTCGTCCGGGGCGCCGATCGCGTACGAACGTCCGGCTCCCTCGGTGGAGGCCGGGATACGGGACTGGGGGTGCGCCGGGGGCGCGCTCTGCGGGTGGGGGCGCGCCGAGGCCTCCGGGCGCTCGTCGCCCGCCGGAGCGGGGGGCGTGCCCAGCCTGCGTCGGCGTCCGGAGCCGCCGAGGGTCTGCGACTGCGGGGCGGCGGCCTGGCCCTGCTGCGGCGCGCCGTCCTGCGGGGGCGTGGCCGGGGAGGGCGCGTGCTGCGGCCGCGCGCCCTGGTGGCCTTGCTGCTGCTCGGAGAGCTGCTGGCCGAACGGTACGCCCTGGCCGAGCGTACGCACGCTGAAGGCGCGCCCCTGCGTCGAGTTGGGGTCACCGGGCGCGGACTCGGCGGGCAGCGGCTGGGCCGCCCGCGACGCCTGCGTGCCGCGCTCGGGCGGAAGGGCGGTGGCCGGAGCGGGCGTCGGCACGCCTTGCGCGGGGGTTCCGGCGGCGTGTGCGTTGCCCTGCGCGGGCACACCTTCGGCGGGGGTGGTGCCGTCGGGCCACGGCTGCGGCGCGGGCAGCGGTCCGGCGCCGGGGGCCTGACGGCTCTGCCT
>NZ_WMBF01000209.1:0-10631 GCF_019400875.1 Streptomyces anatolicus
GAGGGGGCCATGTGGCGGGCCGGTGGATCTTGCTGGGGTTAACCCCACCCCCACGGCACGCTCCCGCGCACGGCTTCCGCGAGCGACCCCGCGCGGCCCACTCCCGCGGGTGACAGCGGGCGCCGGTGCGCCGCCGCCACCTGCGCCTTCGCGAAAGGAGCCGAGGGCCCGTCGCACACCGGCCCGCCGACCTCGTAAGGTCGTGTCCGTGTTGGAGGAGATGCGGATACGGTCGCTCGGAGTCATCGACGACGCGGTCGTCGAGCTGTCACCAGGGTTCACCGCCGTGACGGGTGAGACCGGCGCGGGCAAGACGATGGTGGTCACGAGCCTTGGCCTGCTGCTCGGCGGGCGCGCGGACCCCGCCCTGGTGCGGATCGGCGCGAAGGCGGCGGTGGTGGAGGGCAGGCTCGCCGTGCCCGCCGACTCCTCGGCGGCCGTGCGGGCGGAGGAGGCCGGTGCCGAACTGGACGACGGGGCGCTGCTCATCAGCCGTACCGTCTCCGCCGAAGGGCGCTCCCGGGCGCACCTCGGCGGGCGCTCGGTGCCGGTGGGGCTGCTCGCCGAACTCGCCGACGACCTGGTCGCCGTGCACGGGCAGACCGATCAGCAGGGCCTGCTGAAGCCCGCCAGGCAGCGCGGCGCCCTCGACCGGTACGCGGGCGACGCGGTCGCCGTGCCGCTCGCCAAGTACACGGCCGCCTACCGCAGGCTGCGGGCCGTCACCGCCGAGGTCGACGAGATCACCACGCGCGCGCGGGAGCGGGCCCAGGAGGCGGACCTGCTCCGTTTCGGCCTGGAGGAGATCGGGGGCGTCGAACCGCGCGAGGGCGAGGACACCGAACTGGCCGCCGAGGCCGAGCGGCTCGGCCACGCGGAAGCACTCGCCTCCGCCGCCACGTCCGCGCACGCCGCCCTCGCGGGCAACCCCGAGGACCCGGAGATCGTCGACGCCTCCACGCTCGTCGCGGGGGCATCCAGGGCCCTAGAAGCCGTACGGTCGCACGACCCGGCCCTGTCCGCGCTCGCCGAACGGCTCGGTGAGATCGGGATCCTGCTGAGCGACGTGGCGGGCGAACTCGCCGGGTACGCGGACGACCTCGACGCCGACCCGCTGCGGCTCGCCGCCGTCGAGGAGCGCAGGGCCGCGCTGACCCAGCTCACCCGGAAGTACGGCGCCGACATCGACGCCGTGCTCGCCTGGGCGGAGGAGGGCGCCGCGCGCCTGACCGAGCTGGAGGGCGACGACGACCGGCTGGACGAGCTTGTCGCGGAGCGGGACGCGCTGCGGGCCGAACTCGCGGGGCTCGCGCAGACGCTGACCGACGCCCGGCAGGAGGCGGCCTCGCGGTTCGCGGCGGCCGTCACCGAAGAGCTTGCCTCGCTGGCGATGCCCCACGCGCGCGTGTCGATCGCCATCAGCAGCACGGAGGTTCCCGAGGGGTCCGACGGCGTGGTCGTCGACGGCCGCACGGTCGCGTACGGCCCCGCGGGCGTCGACGAGGTGGAACTGCTCCTCGCCCCGCACCCCGGCGCGCCCGCCCGGCCCATCGCCAAGGGCGCGTCGGGCGGTGAGCTGTCGCGCGTGATGCTCGCCGTCGAGGTGGTCTTCGCGGGCACGGACCCCGTCCCCACGTACCTCTTCGACGAGGTCGACGCGGGCGTCGGCGGCAAGGCGGCGGTCGAGATCGGCCGACGCCTCGCGCGGCTGGCGAAGTCGGCGCAGGTCGTGGTCGTCACGCACCTTCCGCAGGTCGCGGCCTTCGCCGACCGGCAGTTGCTGGTCGAGAAGACCAACGACGGCATGGTGACGCGCTCCGGGGTCCAGGTCCTTGAGGGCGAGGACCGTGTGCGGGAGCTGTCCCGGATGCTGGCGGGCCAGGAGGACTCGGAAACGGCGCGGGCCCACGCCGAAGAACTCCTCGCTACCGCTAGGTCGGACGGTTAAGGCTCCCTCGGCTGGCGCCCCGTTAGGGGCGCGGGGAACTGCGCGCTCAGCCGACGAAAAACCGCAGACGCGTCTGCCGAGTTACTGAGCAGACGCGTCTGCGGGTTTTTTGTGGTTGCTCGCGCAGTTCCTCGCGCCCCTTACGGGACGCCTACACCTCACCCGTGTGGGTGATTGCGCCGAGAGACTTGGCCGACCCCGCACGGAAGTGACCTTTCGCCGGTGCCGGAACGGCACCCCGCCTGGCATCCTTGGCGGAACCGCCCGCCGCAGACCCAGGAGCCCCGGCCGCGTGAGCCACGTGAGCAGCCACTCGCCGCACGGACAGCCACCGCACGGACAGACGCCGCTGCACACCGTTCAGGTACTCGGCGGCGCCGGCGCGGGCAGTTGCGCCCACGTCAGATCGCTGGCCGCGGGCCTCGCCGCCCGGGGCGTGCGGGTCACCGTATGCGCTCCGGAGGAGGCCGTCCGCGCCTACGACTTCGCCGGCACGGGCGCCCGCCACGTCCACGTGCCCCGCAGCGGCGACCCCGCATCGGTGGCCGCACTCCGCGTGGCCTGCGCCGACGCCGACCTCGTACACGCGCACGGCCTGCACGCCGCCTTCCGTGCCGTCCTCGCGCTCACCGGGCGCCGCACCCCGCTCGTCGTCACCTGGCACCACCACGCCCACGCCCACGCGGCGGGCGCCCGTGCCCGCGTCCTGCGGATGCTGGAGAGACGCGTCGCCAAGACCGCCACCGTGGTCCTCGGCGCCTCGTCCGACCTCGTCGACCGGGCCCGCAGGTCGGGCGCGAGGGACGCCCGCCTCGCCGCGGTCGTGCTGCCCGTGCCCCGCCGCACCCGCCTCCCCGAGGCCACGGAGGAGGAGCCGGAGCGCCGCCGCCACAAGGCCCGCGCCGAACTGGGCGCCGTGGACCGTCCGTTGGTCCTGGCCGTCGGCGCCCTGGAGCGGGGGCGTGCCTACGACGTACTCCTGGACGCCACGCGCGCGTGGCGGCACCTGGACCCGCTGCCGCTCCTCGTCGTCGCGGGGGAGGGCCCGGAGCGGCCCGCCCTCCAGCACCGCATCGCGGACGAGCAGCTTCCGGTCCGCCTCGTCGGGCGCCGCGACGACGTCCCCGAACTCCTCGCCGCCGCCGACCTCGCGGTGCTGCCCGGCAGCCCGGACTCCCGCCCCGTCCTCGCCCAGGAGGCCCTGCACGCGCGCGTGCCGCTCGTCGCCGTCGCGGTGGACGGCGTCCCCGAACTGGTCGGCGACGGCGCCGAACTCGTCCCCCGCGAGGACGCGGCGGCCCTCGCCACCGCCGTCGTCCGCCTGCTCGCCGACCCGGTCCGCAGGGCGGAGCTGAGGAACAGGGGCACCGCCCAGGCCGCCACCTGGCCGACCGAGGACGAGACGGTGACCCAAGTCCTCAGCGTGTACGACGAGTTGACGCAGCCGGTGCCGTACAGCTGAGCCCAGCTGGTGCCCTACAGCTGAGAGAGCTCTACGTCACATGCCTGCGCGCCCGCAGCGCCAGGCTCAGCGCCAGGACCGTCTGCGGGTCGTCGAGGTCCGTGCCCAGCAGCTCGCTGATCCGGGCCAGGCGGTTGTACAGCGTCTGCCGGTTCAGATGCAGCTCGCGCGCCGTCTCCGCCTTGCGGCCCGCATGCGCCAGAAACGTCTGGAGCGTCGGCAGGAGCGGCGGCTTCGAGCGCTCGTCGTGGGCGCGCAGCGGGCCGATCGCGCGGTCCACGAACGCCGCGAGGACCCCGTCCTCGTCATGGCGGTGCAGCCGCCACAGCAGCAGGTCGATGTCGAGGCGCCGCGCGTCGTACCAGGGGCGGTCCGGCAGGCCCTGCGCGGCCGTCGCCGTCTCCGCCGCGTGCCGCAGCCCCGCCGACGCCGCTGCCCAGCCGCCCGCGACGCCCACCACGACGACCGGCGGCTGCGCCCCGGGCCGCCGCATCCCCGCCCGCTCCACACCGGCCCGCAGCGCCGCCGCGACCCGGTCGGCCACCGCGGTCCGCTCGGTCTCCGAGCGCAGGCCGAGGAGCAGGGGCACCCGGCCCTCGACGGGACGTACGCCAAGGAGCACCGGCACGCCCACGGACGCCAGCTCCTCCGCGACCGCCCGTGCGAGCACCGCCCAGCCGCCCCCGGTCGGCAGGCCGTCCGCGAGCCGCATCACCACCGGCAGCAGCGGGCTTCCCTCGGGGCCGGGCCGGAAGCCGAGGACGCGGGCCTGCGCCGGGGCGTCGTCGGGCTCGATCCTCCCCTCCGCGAGGTCGGTCAGGAAGTCACCGCGGCCGCGTGCCGCCAGCTCCTCCTCCTGGCGGGCCTGCATCAGCACCACCGCCAGACTGCTCGCCGCACGCTCCGCCGCGATGCGGTGCACCGGCAGCGGCGCCGCCTCCACCGCGAGCAGCACGAGCCGGGCCCGCACCGAGCCCGCGCCGGGCCCGCCGCCCGGCACGTCGACGAGGACCGCGCCCGCGGGCGGACCGTCCCGCTCGACGGTCCGCCCGCGCAGCCCCTCCCACACCTGGAGCGGATCCGCGCACTCCGTGCCGGCCGCGGCCGCGTAGAGCAGCTGCCCGTCAGCCGTCTCGAGGAAGACCGGGTTGCCGCTGAACTCCGCGAGGATGGCGAGGACCTGGGGGATGCCGCCGCCGCTCAGCAGCGCCTCCGTGCACCGCCTGTGCACCTCCTCGGCCTGCTGGAGCAGCGCGTAGTGGCCGTTGACGATCTCCGTGTGGACCTCTTCGGTGACCGTCACGAACGGCACCTCGCGGTGCAGCTGCACCAGGGGGAGCCCGGCGGCCCGCGCCGTCTCCACGATCGCCGCGGGAAGCCGTGCGAAGCGCGGCCCCAGCTCGACGACGAGCGCCGCGATGCCCCGCTCGGCGAGCTTGCGCACGAAGGCGCGCTGCTCGGCCGGGCGCGCCCCGAGCCCGAGCCCCGTGGTGAGCAGCAGCTCGCCGCCCTTGAGCAGGGAGGCGATGTTGGGCACCTCGCCCGCGTGCACCCACCGCACCGTCCGCTGCAGCCGGTCCGCGCCCGCGACGACCTCGGGGAGCCCGCCGCGCAGCCCCGGAAGTTCCAGCGCGCGCTGCACGGTGATGCCGCCCTGAGTGCCCTGACTGTCCATGGCGCGACGCTACCGGGGCGCACTGCACCGGAACATCTCCGACCGGTCACGGCGGCCCCCGGCGGCCCCCGGCGGGGCGACAACTCGTCGCCTCCGGGCGGAAATTGCGCGACCCCCTGTCGCTTGTGGCGTACGTCACGTCACCGGCAGGGTGCCCGCCATGCCCGATCACATGTCAGAGCAACCGAGCACACCCGAGGTCCACCGCCTCAAGGCGAACTCCGTCGGCGTCGTCGGTGTCGTCTTCATGGCGGTCGCCACCGCCGCGCCGATCACCGCCATGACCGGCAACCTCCCGATCGCCGTCGGCGCGGGCAACGGCACCGGCGCCCCCGCCGGCTACCTCTTCGCGACGCTCGTCCTGACGGTCTTCTCCGTCGGGTACGTCGCCATGGCCAAGCGGATCACCGCCGCCGGTGCCTTCTACGGCTACATCTCGCACGGCCTCGGCCGCATCGCGGGCATGGCCTCGGGGATGCTCGCCGTCCTCGCGTACATCGTCTTCGAGGCGTCGATCGTCGGCGTCTTCTCGTACTTCGCGCAGACCACCGTGGAGGACCAGCTCGGCCTCGACCTGCCGTGGATCGTCTACGCGGCCGCGATGCTCGCCGCCACGGCCGTCCTCGCGTACTTCGACATCAACCTCACCGCGAAGGCGCTCGGCGTGATGCTCGTCGCGGAGATCGCCGTCCTCTTCGCCGTCGCCACCGCTGTCCTGCTCCACGGCGGCGGCCCCGACGGCATACCCGTCGAGCCCCTGAACCCCGAGAACGCCTTCACCGGCACCTCGGCCGGACTCGGTCTGTTCTTCGCCTTCTGGTCGTGGGTGGGCTTCGAGTCGACGGCGATGTACGGCGAGGAGTCCCGCGACCCCAAGCGCGTCATCCCGCGCGCGACCCTCGTCTCGGTCGTCGGCGTCGGCGTCTTCTATATCTACGTCTCCTGGATGACGATCGCGGGCAACGGCCTGTCCGGCTCGGTGGAGATCTCCCGGTCGGCCACGCCGCTCGACCTGTTCTTCGACCCCGCGCACAGGTTCATCGGCGCGTGGGCGGTGGACACCTTCCAGTGGCTGCTGATCACCGGCTCGTTCGCCTGCGGGATGGCCTTCCACCAGTGCGCGTCGCGCTATCTGTACGCGATCGGGCGCGAGGGCTTCCTGCACCCCGCCCTGGGCCGCACCCACCCCGCGCACGGCTCCCCGTACATCGCCTCGTACGTCCAGTCGGTCATCGCCGTCGCCCTGGTGGCCGCCTTCTGGCTGACCGGCCAGGACCCGTACATCCATCTGTACACGCTGCTGGCGATCCTCGGCACGATGGCGATCCTCATCGTGCAGACGCTCTGCTCGTTCGCCGTGATCGGCTACTTCCGGCGCAACCACCCCGAGGACCGGCACTGGTTCAAGACGCTGGTGGCGCCGCTCCTCGGGGGTCTCGGGATGATCGCCGTGGTGGTCCTGCTGGTGATCAACATGGATACGGCGGCGGGCTCGGCGGCGGACTCGCTGCTCTTCAAGGCCATCCCGTGGATCGTCGGCCTCGTCTTCCTCGGCGGCCTCGCCCTCGGCGTGTACCTGCGCGCCAGGCACCCGCGGCGCTACGAGATCATCGGCCGCGTCGTCCTGGAGGACGCGGCCGAACGCGAGGACGGCGACGGGAAACCCGCCGCCGTCCCGAGCCGACAAGCGGCGCCTTAACCGCCGTACGCCCCCGAAGCCGTCAGCCGCAGTGCCGTGTCGATCAGCGGCACGTGGCTGAAGGCCTGCGGGAAGTTGCCGACCTGGCGCTGGAGCCGCGGGTCCCACTCCTCGGCGAGCAGGCCCAGGTCGTTGCGGAGCGCGAGCAGCTTCTCGAAGAGCTTGCGGGCCTCGTCGACCCGGCCGATCATCGCCAGGTCGTCGGCCATCCAGAACGAGCAGGCGAGGAACGCGCCCTCGTCGCCCTCCAGGCCGTCCACGCCCGCGTCTTCACCGGCCGTCGGATAGCGCAGGATGAACCCGTCCGACGTCGAGAGCTCCCGCTGGATCGCCTCGATGGTGCCGATGACGCGCTTGTCGTCGGGCGGCAGGAAGCCCATCTGCGGGATCAGCAGCAGCGAGGCGTCCAGCTCCTTGGAGCCGTAGGACTGCGTGAAGGTGTTGCGCTCGGGGTCGTAACCCTTCTCACACACGTCCCGGTGGATGTCGTCGCGCAGCTCGCGCCACTTCTCCAGCGGGCCGTCCGCGTCCCCGGACTCCAGGAGCTTGATGGTGCGGTCCACGGCGACCCAGGCCATCACCTTGGAGTGCACGAAGTGGCGGCGCGGGCCGCGCACCTCCCAGATGCCCTCGTCCGGCTCGTCCCAGTGGTCCTCCAGGTAGCGGATCAGCTTGAGCTGGAGCAGCGAGGCGTAGTCGTTGCGGGCCAGGCCCGTCATGTGCGCCAGGTGCAGCGCCTCGGTGACCTCGCCGTACACGTCGAGCTGGAGCTGGTGGGCGGCGCCGTTGCCCGCCCGGACCGGCTGGGAGCCCTCGTATCCGGGCAGCCAGTCCAGCTCCGTCTCGCCCAGCTCGCGCTCGCCCGCGATGCCGTACATGATCTGGAGGTTCTCCGGGTCGCCCGCCACCGCGCGCAGCAGCCACTCGCGCCAGGCGCGGGCCTCCTCGCGGTAGCCGGTGCGCAGCAGCGACGACAGCGTGATCGCCGCGTCGCGCAGCCAGGTGAAGCGGTAGTCCCAGTTCCGCGAGCCCCCGATGTCCTCGGGGAGCGAGGTGGTGGGGGCCGCGACGATGCCGCCGGTCGGCGCGTAGGTCAGCGCCTTCAGCGTGATCAGCGAGCGGACCACGGCCTCCCGGTAGGGCCCGTGGTACGTGCAGTGGTCGACCCAGTCGCGCCAGAAGTCCTCCGTGGCGGTGAGCGCCGCCTCGGGCTCCGGCATGGCGGGCTGCTGCTTGTGCGAGGGCTGCCACGAGATGGTGAACGCGATCCGCTCACCCGGCGAGACCGTGAAGTCCGAGTACGTGGTGAGGTCCTTGCCGTACGTCTCGGCGTCGGTATCCAGCCATACGGAGTCCGGCCCCGCGACGGCCACCGTGCGGCCGTCGACCTTGTGCACCCAGGGAACCACACGCCCGTAGCTGAAACGCATCCGCAGTGCCGAGCGCATCGGCACCCGGCCGGTGACGCCCTCGACGATCCGCACCAGCTGGGGAGCGTCGGTGTCGCGCGGCGGCATGAAATCGATCACGCGGACGGTGCCGCGCGGGGTGTCCCACTCCGATTCGAGCACCAGGGAGTCGCCGCGATAGGTGCGGCGAGCGGCCGTGGGTGGCTGCGAATCCGGTGCGTACGCGGGCCCGAGGCGCCAGAAGCCGTGCTCCTCGGTGCCCAACAGGCCGGCGAAAACGGCGTGGGAGTCGAAGCGGGGAAGGCACAGCCAGTCGACTGTGCCGTCCCGGCAGACCAGGGCTGCGGTCTGCATGTCTCCGATGAGTGCGTAGTCCTCGATGCGCCCGGCCACGTGCATCTCCAGTCGAACGGCCACGTTCGCCCCGCGGGGCGCTTACTTACTGGTCAGCGGTCAAGTGATCGTTGCCGAGCGCTTGTTCCGGGTGCAAGGCGGGGTGGTGCCGTGTGCCGGAGGGGGCTCGGCAGCGAGTGTCCGAGCAGGATACGACGCACGTTGGTGATCTGCGCGCCCCTCCCGGCAACGAGGCGCGGCCGAACGGGTGAGCGGCAGGTGAGAGGGGGTGTGCCCCGGTGTCCTGCGGTGTCGCGGGGGATCGGGGGGCGTGCGGGTCCTGTGACGGCGCTGTGTGCGCCTGATGGCGGAGCGTGGCCGGAAGCAGCCTCCTCCGGGCGCTGATACCCTGGTAGCCCGTGAGCCGGTGGTCATAGAACCCCCGAACCGCAGCGACGGCACCTCCCCCCGGATCCCCGGTGAGGCCGCCGGTACGCACCTTCCAGACCGCGACCACGGGAGCCCCCTCTTGGCCATGCAGCCCAAATCCCAGACGACCAAGCACATCTTCGTCACCGGGGGTGTCGCCTCTTCCCTCGGCAAGGGTCTGACTGCCTCGAGCCTGGGTGCGCTCCTCAAGGCGCGTGGCCTGCGCGTCACGATGCAGAAGCTCGACCCGTACCTGAACGTCGACCCGGGCACGATGAACCCCTTCCAGCACGGTGAGGTGTTCGTCACCAACGACGGCGCCGAGACCGACCTGGACATCGGCCACTACGAGCGCTTCCTCGACGTCGACCTCGACGGCTCCGCGAACGTGACCACCGGCCAGGTCTACTCCCAGGTGATCGCCAAGGAGCGGCGCGGTGAGTACCTGGGCGACACCGTCCAGGTCATCCCGCACATCACCAACGAGATCAAGCACCGCATCCGCCGCATGGCCACCGACGACGTCGACGTGGTCATCACCGAGGTCGGCGGCACGGTCGGCGACATCGAGTCGCTGCCGTTCCTGGAGACCGTCCGCCAGGTCCGCCACGAGGTCGGCCGGGACAACGTCTTCGTGGTGCACATCTCGCTGCTGCCCTACATCGGCCCCTCCGGCGAGCTGAAGACCAAGCCGACCCAGCACTCGGTCGCCGCCCTGCGCAACATCGGCATCCAGCCCGACGCGATCGTGCTGCGCGCCGACCGTGACGTGCCGACCGCCATCAAGCGCAAGATCTCGCTGATGTGCGACGTCGACGAGGCCGCCGTGGTCGCCGCCATCGACGCCAAGTCGATCTACGACATCCCGAAGGTGCTGCACACCGAGGGCCTTGACGCCTACGTCGTGCGCAAGCTCGACCTGCCCTTCCGCGACGTCGACTGGGCCCAGTGGGACGACCTGCTCGACCGCGTGCACAACCCCGACCACGAGGTCACCGTCGCGCTCGTGGGCAAGTACATCGACCTGCCCGACGCCTACCTCTCGGTGACCGAGGCGATGCGCGCGGGCGGCTTCGCGAACAAGGCCCGCGTCAAGGTCAAGTGGGTCACCTCCGACGACTGCAAGACCGCCGCGGGCGCCAAGAAGCAGCTCGGCGACGTCGACGCGATCCTCATCCCCGGCGGCTTCGGCGAGCGCGGCGTCGACGGCAAGGTCAGCGCCATCCGCTACGCCCGCGAGAACAAGGTGCCGCTGCTCGGCATCTGCCTGGGCCTGCAGTGCATCGTGATCGAGGCGGCCCGCAACCTCGCGGACATCCCCGACGCGAACTCCACGGAGTTCGACGCCGCCACGTCCCACCCGGTGATCTCCACCATGGCCGAGCAGCTCGACATCGTCGCCGGCGAGGGCGACATGGGCGGCACCATGCGCCTTGGCATGTACCCGGCCAAGCTGGCCGAGGGCTCGATCGCGCGTGAGGTGTACGACGGCAAGGAGTACGTCGAGGAGCGCCACCGCCACCGCTACGAGGTGAACAACTCCTACCGCGCCGACCTGGAGAAGAAGGCCGGGATCCAGTTCTCCGGCACCTCCCCGGACGGCAAGCTCGTCGAGTACGTCGAGTACCCCCGCGAGGTCCACCCCTACCTGGTCGCCACCCAGGCGCACCCGGAGC
>NZ_WMBF01000020.1:0-34047 GCF_019400875.1 Streptomyces anatolicus
GGCGGCATGCGCGTGAACCTCAACTGGCAGACGCGCAAACAGTTCAAGGGCTGGGGCGCGAAGCTCGGCAGAGCCGTCGCCATGCACGCCGATCTCGATCTGGACCTCTGCGCGCTCTACGAACTGACCGACGGCCGCAAGGGAGTCGTCCAGGCCCTGGGCAACGCCTTCGGAGCCCTGCACCAGCCCCCGTACATGCTGCTCGACGGTGACGACCGCACCGGCGCCGTGGACAGCGGCGAGAACCTCACCATCAACCTCGACCACATCAAGGACTTCCGCCGCATCGTCATCTTCGTGACGATCTACGAGGGTGCGCGCAGCTTCGCCGACCTCAACGCCACGGTCACCCTCCAGCCGCAGCACGGCGCCCCCGTCGACTTCTCCCTCGACGAGTGCACGGTCCCCTCGACGGTGTGCGCGCTGGCCCTCCTCACCAACAACGGCGGCGACCTCGTCGTCCAGCGCGAGGCCCGCTACCTCGTGCCGGAGCGCGGCGTCAGCCCCCAGCGCACCATCGACCACGCCTACGGCTGGGGCATGAACTGGACCCCCGGCAGGAAGTGACCGCGACGAAAAGACCGCTCAGTGCCGCTCCGGCGCGGGCTCCGCGGCGGTGTCCGGACGCGCGTACGTACGTCCCTTCCACGCCGCACCGCGCCCCCTGTAGTGCTGCACCGCCGAGTCCACGGTCATCAGGAGGTACAGGAAGGCGGTGGCGGGCAGCAGGGGAGCCAGCCAGAGCGGCTGCCCGTAGTAGCGGAGCATCGGCAGATACGTCCCGGCCATCACCAGCCACGCCAGGCCACCCGCCGCCGCTGCCGGGACGCTGCCGGTGACCAGGCCCGCGACGAGACAGACCGGGGGAGCGAGGTACACCACCGCGAGTCCGGCGACCGTGCCGACGAGCAGCAGGGGGTTGTGCCGCAGCTGGGCGTACGCGCTCCGCGAGACCATGCGCCACAGGTCCGCGAGGCGGGGATAGGGGCGGACGCTGTCGACGCGCTCGGCGAGCCCGAGCCAGAGGTGGCCGCCGGAGCGCCGCACCGCCCGCGCGAGCGCCACGTCGTCGATCACCGCGTGCCGGATGGCGTCGGGGATCCGCGCCCGCTCGGCGGCGTCGGCGCGCAGCAGGACGCAGCCGCCCGCCGCCGCCGTCGTCCGTGCCCCCTTCCGCCCGATCCGGCGGAAGGGATAGAGCTGCGCGAAGAAGTAGACGAACGCCGGCACCACAAGCCGCTCCCAAGGGCTGCGCACCCGCAGCCGGGCCATCTGCGAGACCAGGTCGAAACCGCCCGCCTCCGCGGCCGCCACCAACTCCCGCAGGCTGTCCGGCGCATGGGCGATGTCCGCGTCGGTCAGGAGCAGATACTCGGGCTCCCGCGCGCGGGCGAGGCCGATTCCGTGGCGCACCGCCCAGAGCTTGCCCGTCCACCCCTGGGGCGGTTCACCGGGGGAGCCGACGGTCAGCGGCAGGCCGCCGTGCCGCTCGGCCAGCGCCCGGGCAAGCTCGCCCGTACCGTCCGAGCTGCCGTCGTCGACGAGGAAGACCTCGGCCCGGCCCGGATAGTCCTGCGCGAGCAGCGTCGGCAGGCTCCTGGGCAGCATGTCGGCCTCGTCCCTGGCCGGTACGACGACACAGACCGACGGCCACCGGGCGGGCTCGCCGCGCGGTGGCAGACGCACGTCCGTACGCCAGAAGAAGCCCTGCCCCCACAGCAGCCACAGCCACGCGGTGAGTGATCCGGCGGCGGTCCACGCAACGGCGCTCATCCGCCGAAGTCTGCCCCACGGGACGGGGCCTGTGGGGCCCATCGACTATGGTGACCGGGTGAAGATCGCGCTCATGGACTCCGGTATCGGACTGCTCGCCGCGGCGGCCGCGGTGCGTCGCCTGCGGCCCGACGCCGATCTCGTGCTCTCCTCGGACCCCGACGGGATGCCGTGGGGACCGCGCACCCCGCAGGACCTCACCGCGCGGGCGCTCGCCGTCGCCGAGGCCGCCGCCGCGCACCGGCCCGACGCGCTGATCGTCGCCTGCAACACCGCGTCCGTGCACGCGCTGCCCGCCCTGCGGGCCCGGCTGGAGCCGGGGATCCCCGTCATCGGCACCGTGCCGGCCATCAAGCCCGCCGCCGCGAGCGGCGGACCCGTGGCCATCTGGGCCACGCCCGCCACCACCGGGAGCCCCTACCAGCGGGGCCTCATCGAGCAGTTCGCGAGCGAGGTGGCCGTCACCGAGGTGCCCTGCCCCGGCCTCGCCGACGCCGTGCAGTACGCGGACGAGAAGGCCATCGACGAGACGATCGCCGCCGCAGCCGCCCTCACTCCGCCCGAGGTAAGGACCGTCGTCCTGGGCTGCACCCATTACGAGCTGGTCGCCGAGCGTATCCGCGCCGCCGTGCAGCAGCCCCATCTGCCGCCCCTGGTGCTCCACGGCTCGGCCGGCGCCGTCGCCGCCCAGGCGCTGCGCAGGACCGGCGAGCGGCCCGGCGCCGCCCCCGACGCCACGGCTGCCGGTCTCACGGTGCTGCTCAGCGGCCGCGCGGAGCAGCTGCCCCGGGAGGCACTCACGTACGCCGAAGGGCGCATGCTCGCGGCGGTCAGCCCCGCGCTCTGACCCCCTGACCTTCCCGAAAATCTCCCCGACCCTACGCCGCGACGGTCACTCTCCGCGACGCGCTGCCTTCGCGCTGGAACGTGAGTAGTCTCGGAGGCATGAAGGACCGCGCCCACGAGGAACCCGTCGAGGGGGCCACGGCCGACGGCCTGCCCGAGGTCTGGACCGGCCGCGCGACCAACCGCGTCCAGTGGCTGCTCGCCTCTGCGGGCGCCGCCTGTCTGGCGCTCGGGATCACCCTCGCGGTCGGCTCCATGTGGACCTCGGGCATCGCCCCGCTCCTCATGTCCGTCGTGGGCTGCATCGCCGCCGGCCTCCTGATGCTCTTCGGGACCCTCGCCTTCGTCCATGTGGCCGTGAAGATCGACAAGGACTTCCTCGAAGTGCGCTGCGGCCACCTGGGCCTGCCGCGCCGCCACATCCCCCTCTCCCATGTCGTCGGCGCGGACTTCGCGCCCACGGTCACGCCCCGGCAGTGGGGCGGCTGGGGCTACCGCTGGCGGCCCGAGAAGGGCACGGCGGTCGTGGTCCGGCGCGGCGAGGGCGTGGTGATCAGGCTGGGCGACGGCCACAAGTTCACGGTGACGGTGGACGACGCCGAATCCGCGGTCCGCGCGATCCGGGCCCACCTGAAGCCCAGGGGCACACCGCTCTGACCCCTGCCGATGGGGCCTGCCGCGCGGGCGACCACGCTGTCGGCGCCCGGATGACGCGCCGTACACTCCCCGAGTGACCGCCACCACCACTCCCGTAGACGAGCCGGAACAGCTCGATCCGCAGCCCGCGCGGGGCTCTCGTGCCGAGCGCGTCCTGCGGGGGCTCGGGCCCGCCGCCGCGGCCGCCCTCTCCGGAGTACTGCTCTACGTCAGCTTCCCGCCCCGCACGCTGTGGTGGCTCGCGCTCCCCGCCTTCGCCGGTCTCGCCTGGTCCCTGCGTGGCCGCGGCTGGAAGGCGGGCCTCGGCCTCGGCTACCTCTTCGGCCTCGGCTTCCTCATGCCGCTCCTGGTGTGGACCGGCGTCGAGGTCGGCCCCGGCCCGTGGCTCGCGCTCGCCGCCATCGAGGCGGTCTTCGTCGCCCTGGTGGGCGCGGGGCTCGCGGCGGTCTCCCGGCTGCCCGGATACCCGCTCTGGGCGGCGGCCCTGTGGATCGCGGGAGAGGCGGCACGCGCGCGCGTGCCCTTCAGCGGCTTCCCGTGGGGAAAGGTCGCCTTCGGCCAGGCGGACGGCGTCTTCCTGCCGCTCGCCGCGCTCGGCGGCACCCCCGTGCTCGGGTTCGCGGTGGTCCTGTGCGGCTTCGGTCTTTACGAGATCGTGCGCCAGGCCCGTGTCGTACGTACCAGCCGGGTCCTGCGCCGGGGGGCGGCGGCCGTGGCCGTGCTCAGCGTGCTCGTGCCGCTCGTCGGCGCCTTCGCCGCGCGCCCGCTCGTCAGCGACGAGGCCGAGGACGGCACCGCGACCGTCGCCGCGATCCAGGGCAACGTCCCGCGCGCGGGACTCGGCTTCAACGCCCAGCGCCGCGCCGTCCTCGACCACCACGTACGCGAGACCGAACGGCTGGCCGCCCGGGTCAAGGCCGGCCAGATCAAGCGCCCGGACCTCGTGCTGTGGCCGGAGAACTCCTCCGACATCGACCCGTTCACCAACCCCGACGCGCGCCGGGAGATCGAGAACGCCGTCGAGGCGATCGGGGTGCCCGTCTCGGTGGGCGGTGTCGTCGAGAGCAAGGACGGCAAGCTCTACAACGAGCAGATCCTGTGGGACCCCGAGAAGGGCCCCACCAGCACCTACGACAAGCGGCAGATCCAGCCGTTCGGCGAGTACATCCCGCTGCGCGGCCTCATCGGCGTCTTCAGCAGCGACGTCGACATGGTCCGCCAGGACTTCAGCCGCGGCTCCGAACCCGGCGTCTTCACCATGGCGGGCACCAAGGTGGGCATCGCGACCTGCTACGAGGCCGCCTTCGACTGGGCCGTGCGCGACACCGTGACCCACGGCGCCCAGATCCTCTCGGTGCCCAGCAACAACGCCACGTTCGACCGCAGCGAGATGACCTACCAGCAGCTCGCGATGTCCCGCGTCCGCGCGGTCGAGCACAGCCGTGCCGTCACGGTCCCGGTGACCAGCGGCGTCAGCGCGGTGATCATGCCGGACGGCACGGTGAGGGCGAGGACGAAGTGGTTCACCGCCGACTCCCTTGTCGAGGACGTGCCGCTGCGCTCCTCGCGGACCCCGGCCACCAGGCTCGGCGTACTGCCCGAGGGCATCCTGGTGCTGGTCGCCGTGGGCGGCCTGGGCTGGGCGGTGGCCCGGCGCCGTTAGGGTCGGACCATGGCTACCCCTGACTTCATCCGCGCCCTCCGGGCCGACGCCGGCCAGCAGTTGCTCTGGCTCCCCGGCATCACCGCCATCGTCTTCGACGACGAGGGCAGAGTGCTGCTCGGACGGCGTTCCGACAACGGCAGGTGGTCGGCGATCGGCGGGATCCCGGAGCCGGGGGAGCAGCCCGCGGAGTGCGCGGTGCGCGAGGTGTACGAGGAGACCGCGGTGCGCTGCGTACCCGAGCGCGTAGTCCTCGTACAGGCACTCGAACCCGTCACCTACCCCAACGGCGACACCTGCCAGTTCATGGACATCACCCTGCGCTGCCGTGCCGTCGGCGGCGAGGCGTGCGTCAACGACGACGAGTCGCTGGAAGTGGCGTGGTTCTCCGTGGACGCGCTGCCCGACCTGCACGAGTTCTCGCTCTCCCGCATCAAGCAGGCACTCGCGGACGACCCCACGTGGTTCGAGCCGGTCCGGGAGCGGTGAGGCCCGCGGGCTGACCCCCGCGCCCCGGAGGCTCCCCGGCACCCTGTGGTCCCCTCCGTCGGCCCCGCGCGCCCTCCGTTAGCCTGAGGGCACGATGAACCGTTTGAGCACGTCATGGGGCGCGTACGACCTCACCCGCTTCCCGGAGGACCCCCGCGACCAGCTGCGCGCCTGGTCGGCGGCCGACGCCTATCTGCTGCGGCACCTCACGGGCGAGGAGGACGCGTCGCCCGTCGGACTCACCGGCACGGCGCCCGTCGATCTCAGCGGCACGGTGGCCGTCGTCGGCGACCGGTGGGGGGCGCTGACCACCGCCCTCGCGGGCCACGCACGCGTGCCGGTGCAGATCACCGACTCCTTCCTCGCCCAGCAGGCCACCCGGGCCAATCTGGCGCGGGCGGGCCACGCACCGGACGCGGCGCGGCTCCTGACGACCAGGGACGCTCCGCCCGCCCGGATCGACGTACTCCTGATCCGCGTACCGAAGAGCCTCGCGCTCCTGGAGGACCAGCTCCACCGGCTCGCGCCCGCCCTGCACGAGGGCACCGTCGTCATCGGCACCGGCATGGTCACCGAGATCCACACCTCGACCCTGGAGCTGTTCGAGCGGCTCGTCGGGCCGACGAAGACCTCGCTCGCCCGGCAGAAGGCGCGGCTCATCTTCAGCACCCCCGATCCGGCACGCACGCCCGGCCCCAGCCCGTGGCCCGGCAGCTATGTGCTGCCCGCCGACTCCGGTGCGGGCGCGGGCCTGACCGTCGTCAACCACGCGGGGATCTTCTGCGCCGACCGGCTCGACATCGGCACCCGCTTCTTCCTGAAGCACCTGCCTCGCGCCCGCGCCGGGGCGCACGTCGTCGACCTGGGCTGCGGCAACGGCGTCCTCGGCACCGCCGTGTCCGTCGCCGAACCGGGCGCGGACGTCACCTTCATCGACGAGTCGTTCCAGGCGGTCGCCTCCGCCGAGGCCACCTTCCGGGCCAACGCCGCCGAGGGCGCCAAGGCCGCTTTCGTGGCGGGCGACGCGCTCGCCGCCGTACCGCCGGGGAGTGTGGACCTCGTACTGAACAACCCGCCGTTCCACAGCCACCAGGCCACCACCGGCGCGACCGCCTGGCGCATGTTCAGCGGCGCGCGCGCCGCGCTGCGGCCCGGCGGTGAGCTGTGGGTGATCGGCAACCGCCACCTCGCCTACCACGTGAAACTCCGCAAGCTCTTCGGCAACGCGGAAGTCGTGGCGAGCGACCCGAAGTTCGTCGTGCTGCGGGCGACGAAGAGCCGGTGACGTGCCCGGGCGGTCCCTCTCGGGGCCGCCCAGCGCTCGCGGCGGCGCCGGGGCGGTGGCAGCGTCGGGGGGAGGAGTGCCGAGGCCGGACCGTTCCGTACGACTGATCCGGCGCTCCCGTGGAACCCGTGCCCCAGTCACGTATCCCCGGACCCCGCCGCACACCCGACCCTCGCGAGGAGACCTCATGGCGCCCATGGCGAAGGAGGACCTGGCGGCACTCGACGCACACTGGCGTGCCGCCAACTACCTGTCCGTCGGCCAGATCTATCTGATGGGCAACCCGCTGCTGACCGAGCCCCTGCGGCCCGAGCACATCAAGCCGCGCCTGCTGGGCCACTGGGGCACCTCACCCGGCCTCAACCTCGTGCACACCCATCTCAACCGCGTCATCAAGGAGCGCGACCTGGACGCGCTGTGCGTGTGGGGGCCCGGCCACGGCGGACCGGCCGTGCTCGCCAACTCGTGGCTCGAGGGCAGCTACACGCAGACCTATCCGGCCGTGACGCGGGACGCTGCGGGCATGGGGAAGCTGTTCCGACAGTTCTCGTTCCCCGGCGGCGTGCCGAGCCACGTCGCGCCCGAGACGCCCGGCTCGATCCACGAGGGCGGCGAGCTGGGCTACTCCCTCGCACACGCCTATGGAGCCGCCTTCGACAACCCCGGCCTGGTCGTGGCCTGTGTGATCGGTGACGGCGAGGCGGAGACCGGGCCACTGGCCGGATCCTGGCACTCCAACAAGTTTCTCGACCCCGTGCACGACGGCGCCGTCCTGCCCATCCTTCACCTCAACGGCTACAAGATCGCCAACCCGACGCTGCTCGCCCGGCTCCCCGACGCCGAACTGGACGCGCTGCTCAAGGGCTACGGCCACGAGCCGCTGTACGTCGCGGGCGACGACCCGCTCACGGTCCACCACACGATGGCCGAGGCCATGGACAAGGCGCTGGACCGGATCGCCGCCCTCCAGCGGGCCGCCCGCGGCGGCGGTGCGCACAGCCGCCACCGCTGGCCCGTGATCGTGCTGCGCACCCCCAAGGGCTGGACGGGACCCCGGTTCGTCGACGGGGAGCCGGTCGAGAACACCTGGCGCGCCCATCAGGTGCCGCTCTCCGGAGTCCGCGAGAACCCCGACCACCTGCGGCAGTTGGAGCAGTGGCTGCGCTCGTACCGCCCGGACGAACTCTTCGACGCGGACGGCGGCCCCACCGGGGAGGTCCTGGCGTGGGTGCCCGAGGGCGAGCGCCGGCTCGGCGCCACCCCGCACGCCAACGGGGGCCTGCTCAGCCGCCCGCTGCCCCTGCCGCCGCTCGAGCGCTTCGCCGTCACCGTCGACAAGCCCGGCACCACCCTGCACGAGCCGACGCGGGTCGCCGGCGAGCTGCTCGCCCAGGTGATGGCCGACACGGCCGGGCGCCGCGACTTCCGCGTCGTGGGCCCCGACGAGACGGAGTCCAACCGGCTCGGCGCGCTCTATGGCACCACCGGCAAGGCCTGGCAGGAGCGGACCCTCGACACCGACGAGCACCTGGCCCGCGACGGCCGCGTCATGGAAGTCCTCTCCGAACACCTGTGCCAGGGCTGGCTCGAGGGCTACACCCTCACCGGCCGGCACGGCCTGTTCTCCTGCTACGAGGCGTTCGTCCACATCGTCGACTCGATGGTCAACCAGCACATCAAGTGGCTGAAGACCTCGCGCTCCCTGCCCTGGCGCGAGGCCGTGCCGTCCCTCAACTACCTGCTCACCTCGCACGTGTGGCGCCAGGACCACAACGGCTTCTCGCACCAGGACCCCGGTTTCGTGGACCACGTGCTCAACAAGAGCCCCGATGTCGTACGCGTCTATCTGCCGCCGGACGCCAACACCCTGCTCTCGGTGACCGAGCACGTCCTGGCCAGCCGTGACTACGTCAACGTGGTCGTCGCGGGGAAACAGCCCTGCTTCGACTGGCTCTCCCTCGACGAGGCCCGTGCCCACTGCGCGCGCGGCGCGGGCGTCTGGGAGTGGGCGGGCACGGACGACGGCACGCGCGCTCCCGACGTGGTCCTCGCGTGCGCGGGCGATGTGCCCACCCAGGAGGTCCTGGCCGCGGCGGGGCTGCTGCGGGAGCTGCTGCCCGATCTCGCCGTGCGCGTCGTCAACGTCGTCGACATCGCCCGGCTGATGCCCCGCGAGGAGCACCCGCATGGCATGTCCGCCGCCGAGTTCGACACGCTGTTCACCCCGGACCGGCCGGTGATCTTCGCCTATCACGGCTATCCGTGGCTGATCCACCGCCTCGCCTACCGCCGCACCGGGCACGCGAACCTGCACGTGCGCGGCTACAAGGAGGCGGGCACGACGACCACGCCGTTCGACATGGTCGTCCGCAACGACCTCGACCGCTACCGCCTCGTCATGGACGTCATCGACCGCGTGCCCGGCCTCGCCGAGCGCGCCACGGACGTACGGCAGGCGATGGCCGACGCCCGCGCCCGCCACCACGACTGGATCCGCGAGCACGGCACCGACCTGCCGGAGGTCGCCGACTGGACGTGGCCGCAGACCAGTGGCGGATGAGCTGTTCCCCCGGGCCCGCACCGAGCTAGGCCCGGGGGCCGTGCACATCCCCGACTGGCTGACACCGGCGGAGCAGCTGCGGCTGGTCGAGGCGTGCAGGCAGTGGGCGAAGCCGCCCGCGGGACTGCGGCTGGTCAGGACGCCCGGGGGCGGGACGATGACGGCCCGGCAGTTCGGCCTGGGCTGGCACTGGTTTCCGTACGGGTACGCGCGCAGCGTCGTCGACGGGGACGGGGCGCCGGTGAAGCCGATGCCGCCATGGCTCGCCGATCTGGGGCGCTCGGCTGCCGAAGCGGCCGGTTACGGCGGCGAGGAGGCGTATGACATCGCGCTGGTCAACTTCTACGACGCCGACGCCCGTATGGGCATGCATCGCGACAGCGACGAGAAGTCCGGCGCGCCCGTGGTGTCGCTGAGCCTCGGCGATACGTGCGTCTTCCGCTTCGGCAACCCGCAGACACGTACGAAGCCGTACACGGACATCGAGCTGCGCAGCGGCGACCTCGTGGTCTTCGGGGGGCCGTCCCGCCTCTCCTACCACGGGGTGCCGCGCGTGCTGCCCGGCACGGCGCCGCCCGCGCTCGACCTGACCGGGAGACTGAACATCACATTGCGGGTGAGCGGACTGCGGGACGAGGGGCCGTGAGCCCGCGGCTTCTCAGGCCTCCAGGTCGAGCAGCTGCCGCTTGCGCTCAAGGCCGCCCGCGTACCCGGTGAGGGAGCCGTCGGCGCCGATCACCCGGTGGCAGGGGCGGACCACGAGCAGGGGATTGCGGCCGATGGCCGTGCCGAGTGCCCGGACGGCGGCGCGGGAGAGGCCCAGCTGCTCGGCGAGCCGTCCGTAGGTGGTCGTGGTGCCGTAGGGAACCGTTTCCAGGGCGTCCCAGACCTTGCGCTGGAAGGCGGTGCCCGCCCCGGCGGCGTACTCGATGCCGAAGTGGGTCAGGCTCCCCGCGAAGTACGAACGCAGCTGTGCGGCGATGGACTCGAAGGCCCTGTCGTCGCGGACCCAGCCGTCCAGGACGACGGCCGCGCCCTTCTGGCCCGGCATGGACAGCGAGGCGAGCGCGGTGCCGCCCTTGGCGGTGGGCGAGGCCTCGCCCACCAGCAGCAGCTCGCCCAGCGGGCTGTCGATCGTCGTGTAGACGGTCATCGGACTCTCCTCGGGTTTTCCTGTGACTGGCATCCAGTCTGCGTCCCGCGCGGGGCGGCGGCTGGCGGGATTCGGACACGACGCTCGGGTGGCGCCCCGGTGACCCCTGCGAGCCATGAGACACCGCTCACGCTTTATGCAACTAGTTGCACAACGCTTCGGGCGTCGTCTACAACTGTCCTGTAGACACCGCGTACGGAGGGCCCGCATGAGCCGTTACCCGAACCTGCTGAACCCGCTCGACCTGGGCTTCACCACCCTGCCCAACCGGGTCCTGATGGGCTCCATGCACGTGGGCCTGGAAGAGGCGCCGAACGGGTTCGCGCGCATGGCGGAGTTCTACGCGACCCGCGCGCGCGGCGGCGTCGGCCTCATCGTCACCGGCGGCATCGCCCCGAACGACGCGGGGCGCCCCTACGAGGGCGGCGCCAAGCTGACCACCGAGGCCGAGGCGGAGCAGCACGCGGGCATCACCGCCGCCGTGCACGCCGAGGGCGGCAGGATCGCGATGCAGATCCTGCACTTCGGGCGGTACGCCTACCACGACAAGCTGGTCGCGCCGAGCGCGCTCCAGGCGCCCATCAGCCCCTTCGTGCCCCGCGAACTCACCGACGACGAGGTCGAGCAGACCATCGAGGACTTCGTCCGCGCCGCCGAACTGGCCAAGTCCGCGGGGTACGACGGCGTCGAGATCATGGGCTCCGAGGGCTATCTGATCAACGAGTTCATCGCGGCCCCCACCAACCGGCGCACCGACCGCTGGGGCGGCGCCTACGAGAACCGCGTCCGCTTCCCCGTCGAGATCGTCCGCCGCACCCGTGAGCGCGTCGGCCCGGACTTCATCCTCATCTACCGCCTCTCCATGCTCGACCTGGTCCCCGGCGGCTCCACCCTCGACGAGGTCATCCACCTCGCCAAGGAGATCGAGGCCGCGGGCGCGACGATCATCAACACCGGTATCGGCTGGCACGAGGCCCGCATCCCCACCATCGCGACCTCGGTGCCGCGCGGCGCGTACACCTTCGTCACGAAGAAGGTGATGGGCGAGGTCTCCGTGCCGCTCGTCACCACCAACCGCATCAACACCCCCGAGATCGCCGAGCAGTTGCTCGCCGACGGCGCCGCCGACATGGTGTCCCTGGCCCGCCCGCTCCTCGCCGACCCCGACTTCGTCGCCAAGGCCAAGGCCGAGCAGTCCGACGCGATCAACACCTGCATCGGCTGCAACCAGGCCTGCCTGGACCACACGTTCAACCTCCAGATCACCTCCTGCCTGGTCAATCCGCGCGCCTGCCACGAGACCGAGCTGGTGCTCTCGCCGACCCGCACCAAGAAGAGCATCGCCGTCGTCGGCGCGGGCCCCGCCGGACTCGCCTTCGCCGTCTCGGCGGCCGAGCGCGGCCACGACGTGACGCTCTTCGACGCCGCCCCGGAGATCGGCGGGCAGCTCAACGTCGCCCGCAAGGTCCCCGGCAAGGAGGAGTTCGACGAGACCCTGCGCTACTTCCGCACCCAGCTCCGACTGCGGGGCGTACGCGTCGAGCTGAACACCGTCGTCACCGCCGAGGAGCTTGCCGCTGGCGCGTACGACGAAGTGGTCGTCGCCACCGGCGTCACCCCCCGCACCCCCGACATCCCCGGCATCGACCACCCCAGCGTCGTCGGCTACCTCGACGTGCTGCGCGGCGGCGCGCCCGTGGGGGAGCGGGTCGCGATCCTCGGCGCGGGCGGCATCGGTTTCGACGTCGCCGAGTACCTCACCGACGGCGGCGAGAAGGCGAGCCTGGACCCGGCGACGTACTTCCGCCAGTGGGGCGTCGACATGGAGTACCGCGGGCGCGGCGGCCTCACCGAGCCGGAGCGGCCCACCCCGCCGCGCACGGTCCATCTGCTCCAGCGCAAGACGTCCAAGGTCGGCGCGGGCCTCGGCAAGACCACGGGCTGGATCCACCGCACCGAGCTGCGCCACCGCGGCGTCGCGATGGTGGCGGGCGCGAGCTACGACCTCATCGACGACGCGGGCCTGCACATCACCGTCGACGGCGTCTCCTCGGTCCTGCCCGTCGACACCATCGTCCTGTGCACCGGCCAGGAACCGCGTCGCGGCCTGTACGAGGAACTGCTCGCCGCCGGGTGCGCCGCGCACCTCATCGGCGGCGCGGACGTGGCCGCCGAGCTGGACGCCAAGCGCGCCATCAAGCAGGGCACGGAGCTGGCCGCGGCCCTGTGAGCCCGTCCTTAGGATGGCCCCCATGTCACTCCCGCACGCGATCCTCACCGCCCTCCTGGAGAAGCCGTCGTCGGGGCTCGAACTGACTCGCAGGTTCGACAAGTCGATCGGCTACTTCTGGTCGGCCACGCACCAGCAGATCTACCGCGAGCTGGGCAGGCTGGAGCGCGAGGGGGCGATCCGCGCGCTGCCCCGGCAAGGGGCGACGCGCGGCCAGAAGAAGGAGTACGAGGTCCTGCCGGCGGGCCGCGCCGAACTGGCCCGCTGGACCGCCGCGAGCCAGGACCCGAAGCCGATGCGCGACACCCTTCTGCTGCGGCTGCGGGCCGCGGCGGTCGTCGGCACGGACGGCATCGAGGCGGATCTGCACCGCCATCTCGACCTGCACCGGCGCCAGTTGGCGGAGTATGAGGAGATCGAGCGGCGCGACTTCCCCCCGGGGAGGGACGCCGTCGAGGACCGGCTGCGCCATGTGGTGCTGCGCGCGGGCATCGACCTGGAGACGTTCTGGACGCGGTGGCTCACGCGGACGATCGAGGAGCTGGAAGCGGGGTAGGCCTGGGCCGGGCCGTACGGCGACCGCGGCGGGCGGGTCCACATGCGGCGGCTGCCGCCCACCCGGCGTGAGGTCGGGTGGGCGGCAGCCGTGGGTGCCGCTGTCGTTCTGGATCCGGCGTCAGAGCCGGTTGCCCGCCGCGGCACGTCGCCGCAGGTACCAGACGCCTCCGCCCGCCGCCGCCATGGCCACCAGGGCCCCGCCGGTGACGAGCGTGAGCGTGCCCCGGTCCTCCGAACCGCCCCCGAGTCCGCCCCGGACACCGCGCGAGGGCGCGGCCGTCGAGGAGGCCGTCGGCGTGGTGCCGACGGTGACGGTCTGAGGCCCGGCCTGCGAGCCGTCCTGGCAAGCGACCAGGACCGTGTAGGTGCCGGCACTGACATTCCGCCAGATGGCGCTGCCGTTCGACAGCGGCATCTGTTGACCTCCGGCGAAGCTCGCGTTTCCGCCGCCCATCAGTGAGGCCGTCCCGCCCGTGGCACACGCCGCGGTGGTGACCTGCACGGTGGACCCGGTGGCGGTGACGGTGATCCCGCCACCCGCGAACGCCGACGGAGCGGCCAGCGCCAGCGGCAGCGCGGCGGCGGCTACGGTCAGGCCGGCACGGACATATATCTGAGTTGTACGCATGCGTCTGCCCTCCGGTGGCACGGGAGGCGGTACAACCCATGCGCCGCCGCGAATCGGGGAACGCCCGTGCTACCTGACGAAGAGCCAACGTGCCGTGGGCCGGGACCGCATGCGGGCTGCCTCCGGGCAGGTGACGGAATCCTTCGTCCGGCGCACAGCTGACCCGCCGTCACCTGCCCCGGGGGCTCGGGGGGCCTACTCGTCGGCCGGGACCAGTCCGTCCGCGACCAGGCCCTCGTGCACCGCCTGCCCCAGCGCCCGCACCGCGGACTGCGGGCGCACCATCACGGTGAATTCCTTGATCCGGCCCTCCGCGTCGAAGTGCAGCAGGTCGATGCCGTGGATCTCCTTGCCCCGCACGGTGGCGCGGAAGAGCAGGACGGCCGACTCGGCCTCGCTGCCGTCCGCGCTCGTCCGCGACTCTCCGGCGAACGACCCCACGTACCGGAAGTCCTCGAACGTCCGCAGCAGCACGCCGAGGAGCCCGAGCAGCATCGGCCTGCCCTCGAAGGGCGTGAACTTCACCGGGCTGTAGAAGCGGATGTCCGGCGTGAGCAGCTCCTCCAGCGCGTCGAGGTCGCCCTTCTCGACGAGGGCGCGGAAGCGGGCGGCGGTGGGGTGCATGAGGATCCTCCGAGGTGATGGTCGGTCGCAGCAACGGCCATAGTCATAGTCATCAATCTGACTATTCAGATTGATGACTATGATGGGGGTGCGAGGCAGCGAAAGAAAGAGGCGGCGAAAGAAGGGGATCCACGCGATGGCTCTGCGGCACGCGGTGCTCGCGGCACTGCTGGACGGCGAGTACAGCGGCTACCAGCTGGCCAAGGGTTTCGACATCGGCGTGGCCAACTTCTGGCACGCGCTGCCCCAGCAGCTCTACGCCGAACTCGCCAAGCTGGAGACGGAAGGCCTGGTCACCGGCCGGGAGGTGGTCCAGGAAGGCCGCCCGAACAAGCGGCTGTTCCGCGTCACCGAGGCGGGTCTCGCCGAGATGGAACGGTTCGTGGCACGCGCCGCCAAGCCGTCCTTCATCCGTGACGACCTGCTGGTCAAGGTGCAGGCCATCGACGGCGTCGCCGCCGGACCGGTGATCGAGCAGCTCACCGAGCGCGCCCAGATGGCAGACGCCAAGATCGAGCTGCTCGAAAAGCTGCTCGTGAAGCTGCGCGGTGGCGCGGACGAGGAGGAGTTCCTGCGGACCGGCGAGCGCGTCGGCACCTATCTGACCTGTCTGCGCGGGCTCGCCTTCGAACGCGAGTCCCGCGACTGGTGCCGGCGCGCGGCGGCCCTGCTGAGCGAGCGGGCGGCCGCGGCACGCGGGCAGGACTGAGGGGCGCGGGCACGGCTGAGGGGCGGGCTCAGCCCGTGGTGACCGTCCGTTCGGGGGAGTAGGCGCCCCACGTCCCGTCGGGCAGCCTCGGGCGGATCCGTACCTGGTGCCGTTCACCGGCCTTCCTGCCGATGTAGAAGCTGTGCTCGGCCTTGTCCCGCGGCGCCGTCCCGCCGAAGACGAGCGAGGTGGCGGTGCGGCCGTCCAGCTGGATCTGATACTCCGTCACCGCGCCGCCCGTGCGCGGCGGCGTCCAGGTCAGATCGATGTAGTACGCCCCGTCGGCGCGGTGCGTCGCGGCGCGGAAGCCGGTGGGTGCCGTCTTGCGCCCCGACTCCTTCCCCGCGGCGGTGGTGAGGCGGACCTCGGGGCTCGCGGGCGAGAAGTTGTCGGCGGCGTCGCGCGCCTTGACCGTGAAGGTGTAGTCGGTGCCGGGCCGCAACCCGGTGACCAGCGTCGCGGTCTGCCCGCCGCCCACGCTGTGGATCTTCGAGGCGCCCTGATAGATCTCGTACGAGGCCACGCCTCGGTTGTCCGACGACTTCCCCCAGGTCAGCATCGCCGACCGGCTCCCCTCCGCCTCGCCGCGAAGCCGCGCGGGCCGGGACGGAGGCTCGCGGTCGGCGGCCGTAGCGGCGGGCGTCGTGACGGACAGTCTCCTGCTGTCCGGACTCACGTTCCCCTCGGCGTCACGGGCGCGCACCGTGAAGGCGTACGTCGTCGACGGCTTCAGGCCGGTGATGTCCACCATGTGCTTACCGCCGGGTACTTCCTTGACCTTCTTGGCGTCGCGGTACACCTCGTAGCCGGTCACCTCGGTGTCGTCGGTGGCCTGGTTCCACATGACGTGGGCGGTGGTGGCGCTGCCCGCCTCCACGGTGAGGCCGCGGGGTGCCGCCGGGGGCCGGGTGTCCTGCCGGTCGTCCTGGCCGCTCCAGCCGCAGCCGCCGAGCGCGGCCGCGCTGAGGGCGGCCAGCAGGGCCAGGGGGGTGGTCAGCCGGAGGGTCCGTCGCACGGTGCTGCCTGCCTTCCACTCGGCGGCATTGGTCCGGACCTATTTGACACGGGTGACGGGGGCACATCAAGAGGGCGGACATCGTGCGCACGAGAACGGTGACCGACTCCGGCCGTCACCATGGAACCGCCGGCCGCCCGGGGCTCACACCTTGCGATAGTCGTACGCCTCCATGGCCGCCGCCTCCACCGCGGCGAGGTCCGCCCCGGCCGACGCGGTCACCACGGCCGCCACCGCTCCCTCCACGAACGGGGCGTCCACCAGGCGTGCGCCGTCCGGGAGTTCGTCGCCCTCGGCGACGAGAGCCTTGACGGTGAGGACGGCGCTGCCGAGGTCGGTGAGGATCGCGACGCCCGCACCCCGGTCGACCCGCGCCGCGGCCGCCGAGATCAGCTCCGCGCTCGTCCCGAACCCCCCGTCCTCCGTCCCGCCCGCGGCCGCCACGGGGGCGAGGGCGCCGCCCCCGGCCAGCCCCGTGGCGAGGGCGGCGACCGCCTCGGCGACGGGACCGCTGTGCGACACGAGGACGACGCCGACCAACGGTTCGTCAGCCATGGCCGGGCTCCCGCCCGTCCGTGCCGCGCGCGGCGTCGGCCAGCGCCTCGAAGAGCAGTGCCGAGGAGGTCGCGCCCGGGTCCTGGTGGCCGACGCTGCGCTCGCCCAGGTAGCTGGCCCGGCCCTTGCGCGCCCGCATCGGCGTCGTCGCGAGCGCGCCCTCCTGCGCGGCGTCGCGCGCCGCGCCGAAGGACGTGCCGAGCGCGTCGACGCCGGGGACGAGCGCGTCCAGCATCGTCTTGTCACCGGGCGCGGCGCCGCCGAGCGCGGCCACGGCGTCGACGCCGGTACGCAGCGCCTCGGCGAACCGCGCCTCGTCGACCTCGCTGTCGTCGCCGAGCGCCTTGCCGGCGCGGCGCAGCAGGGTGCCGTAGAGCGGCCCCGACGCGCCGCCCACGGTGGAGATCAACTGCCGCCCGGCCAGGGTGAGGACGGCGCCGGGGGTGGCGGGCGCCTCCTTCTCCAGGACGGCGGCGACAGCGGTGAAGCCGCGCTGGAGGTTGCTGCCGTGGTCGGCGTCGCCGATGGGCGAGTCCAGCTCCGTGAGCCGGGCCGCCTCGCGGTCGACGGCCTGGGCGGCGGTCGTCAGCCAGCGGCGGAAGAAGTCGGCGTCGAGCACAGGTTCTCCTTGCGTGATCGGGGGACTGGTACGGGCGTGTCAGACGCCCCAGCGCAGCGCGGCCGTGCTGACCGGCGCGTCCCAGAGCCGGAGCAGTTCCTCGTCGACCTGGCAGAGCGTCACGGAGGCGCCGGCCATGTCCAGTGAGGTCACGTAGTTGCCGACGAGTGTGCGGGCCACGGGCACGCCCCGCTCGACGAGCACGCGCTGCACCTCGGCGTTGAAGCCGTACAGCTCAAGGAGGGGAGTGGCACCCATGCCGTTGACGAGCAGCAGCACTGGGTTGCGCGGGCGCAGGTCCTCCAGTACGGCGTTCACGGCGAAGTCGGCGATCTCGCGCGAGGTCATCATCGGGCGCCGCTCACGCCCCGGCTCGCCGTGGATGCCGACGCCCAACTCCAGCTCCCCGGCGGGCAGGTCGAAGGTGGGACCGCCCTTGGCCGGGGTGGTGCACGCGCTCAGGGCCACACCGAAGCTGCGCGCGCTGTCGTTGACCCGCCGGGCGATCGCCTCGACCCGCGCGAGCGGCATGCCCGCGTCGGCGGCCGCGCCCGCCAGCTTCTCGACGAAGAGCGTGGCGCCCGTACCGCGTCGGCCGGCGGTGTAGAGGCTGTCGGCGACGGCCACGTCGTCGTCGACGAGCACCTTCGCCACCTGGATGCCCTCGTCCTCGGCCAGCTCGGCGGCCATGTCGAAGTTGAGCACGTCACCGGTGTAGTTCTTCACGACGAACAGCACGCCCGCGCCGCTGTCCACGGCGGCCGCGGCCCGCACCATCTGATCCGGCACGGGCGAGGTGAACACCTCTCCGGGGCAGGCGGCGGAGAGCATCCCCGGCCCCACGAACCCGCCGTGCAGCGGCTCGTGCCCGGACCCGCCACCCGAGACGAGGGCGACCTTCCCCGCGACGGGGGCGTCCCTGCGGACGATCACTCGGTTCTCGACGTCGACGGTCAGCTCGGGATGCGCGGCGGCCATGCCGCGCAGCGCGTCGGCGACCACGGTCTCGGCGACATTGATCAGCATCTTCATGGATACCTCCTGCCCACTTTACCAAGGGGGCCTCCTGGGAAGGCCGGAGCGGACCGACCGACGTGTGGGGAGATTTTCGGCCGTCCGTGTCGTTGGTTGGCTGGTCTGTGTCAGCGGTTCCTGATACGTACGGGGCGTGCCGGACGGGCACATGTATGTGACCGCGTGTCCCCCGAGTGTCGGAGGTCTGTCATGGGCAAGCGTTTCGCGCGGCAGCGGCTCGGGCTGGTGGCCCTGATCGTCGCCGCGCTGCTCGGTGCGGGTCTGGCTCCGGCGGCCGCGAGGGGAGTGGGGACTTCCGGCAGCGGGCCCGCCGCTGCCCCCGCCGCCGCCGGTATACCCCGTCTCACCGATGCCCGCGGACGCACGCTGACCCTGCGTGGCTGGAACGTCGAGGACAAGATCCACCGGGGCCCGGAGGCCCTGAGCGCGATCACCGAGCGGCACTTCGCCGACTTGCGGGCCCACGGCTTCAACTTCGCCCGTCTGCTGGTCTTCTGGGACGACCTGGAGCCGCGGCGCGGGCGCTACAGAGAGGCGTACCTGCGCAAGATCGGGCGCATCCTCGACTGGGCGCACGCGCACGGTGTCCACGTCGTCATCGACGCCCACCAGGACGTGTTCGGGCCCGCGTTCGGCCACCGGGGAATCCCGGCGTGGGCGACGCGCACCGACGGGCTGCCGTTCACTCCGCACCCCGAGGACTGGTTCGCCGAGTACTTCGAACCCGCCGTCCAGCGCGCCTTCACCCACCTCTACGAGGACGCGGACCTGCGGCGCGCGCAGGCCCGCATGTGGCGTCTGCTGGCGGACCGCTTCGGGCGGCACCCGGCGGTGTTCGGCTACGACCTGATCAACGAGCCGATGGGGGAGCTACGCGCGGGCGAGGACCTGGCCAGTGCCGCACGCCGCATCGAGGCGACACAGCTCACCCCGATGTACCGGCGCCTCGCCGCCGCCATCCGCACCCAGGACCGTTCGAACCACCTGTTCATCGAACCGACCCCCATCGTCGGCGAAGGCGTGCCCACCGGCCTGGGCCGCGTCCCCGACGAACGCGTCGTCTACGCCCCGCACTTCTACAACACCGCGATGGAGGCGGGCGCCGACTACGACCCGGCGGCCGGCTGGATCACCGCGTACGAGAACGCCGTCACCGCCTACCCCCGCGAGCACTCGGTGCCCGTCGTGGTGGGCGAATGGGGCCCGCTGAACAACGGCCTGCCCAACATGCGCCGCTTCCACGACGACGCGCTCGCCTCTTTCACCCGCTACACCTCGGGCTGGGCGGCCTACGTCTGGTGCTACGGCGGCGGCTACTGCGCCCTCGACCGCGACGGCCGCCTCCGTACGAACAAGGAGCGCACCGCCACGCCGTACGCCCCGGCGGTCGCCGGCACCGTGCGCGCCGACACCCACGACCCGGCCCGCGCGACGTACCGCCTCGCCTACCGGTCCACTCACCGCCCCGGCACCACCGTGCTGTCCCTGCCGCCGAGCACCACCGGCTGGCACATCGAGGTATCGGGCCGCACGGCACACCCCAGCACCCGAAGCGTGCCACCCGGACAGGCACGACAGGTACGCGTGCGGGCGTCCGGCGCAACGGAGGTCGAGGTGACGGTACGGCCGGCCTCCGGCAGCCGGGATCATGTCGGGCCCCCGAACAGGTGAAATGTGGACCCGGCAGACTGTCCGTAAACCGAGGAACACAAGATCAGGGAACACATGAGCACTCAGCGCACCACCCACTCCCGTCGACGCATCGGCCTCGCGGCCCTCGCAGCCCTCAGCGTCGTGTCGCTCGCCGCGTGCGGTGGTGGGGGCGGGAAGAAGAAGGATGGGGCCGGTGGGGGCTCGGAGGCGAGTGAGGCGCCTAAGAGTCTCAAGGTCGGGCAGGCCGGGCCGGTGCAGGAGATCACCAAGTATGAGAAGATTGGTCGGTTCTCCCTCACGCCGACGAAGGTCACCCTCGGGAAGCCGGCGGACCTCGATGAGCTGGACGCCAAGGAGAAGTACGAGGGCCTGAAGGTCGCCTGGATCTATGTGAAGGCCAAGCACGTCGGCGGTTCCGCGGTCAAGCAGCCGATGGTGATGAGCAACGTGGGCGGCGAGACCTCCGGGGGCAAGCCCGCGACGGAGTTCATACTCATCGGCGATCTCTCGAGCCGCCCCTCCGACTGCGTCGGTGACGACGGCAGGAAGAGTCTCGACGGTGAGGACATCTGGAAGAAGGGTGAGACGCGCACCGTCTGCGAGCCGTACCTCATCCCCGCCGCCGCCACGTTGAAGGCGGTGACGTATTCGCAGGGGTACTACAAGGAGCCGATCAAGTGGGCCGTGCGGTAGTGGCAAGTGGGCCGTGCGGTAGTAATCCGGGGTCCGTTCGGGTGGAGTGCGTGTGCTGTGCCGTTATGCGGCCCCGCCGCCGCGGCAGGTGACATGGCGACAGCACCTGCGTATTCCAGGAGGAATATCCCCATGCGCGTTCGCTCGACCATCCTCGCCGCCGCCCTCACCGCCTCCGTCCTCGCCCTCGGGGCGGGCGCGGCCGTCGCCGACGACAACTACGACCGCTACAACCCGCGCCACCAGATGGGCTACGACCACGAGGGGTTCTACGGTTCGTACGACAGCGTCGGCGGCCCGCTCGGCATCGTCTGGTCCGAGGCCGCGGGTTACGACCACGAGGGCATCGGCCACGCGCCCGGCGGCCGGCACTGACGCACCGGCAGGGAGCGCGGTGGTGAGGAGGGTTCAGCCCTCCCCGCCACCGCGCTCTGCTGTGCGCGGCCACAGCCACCCCCTCTCGCAGGTCCCTCGCGCGGCTTGAAAGTGTGGGGCGCTCACCGGCGCACGTATGCGCCGCGCACGCCCCTGCGACCGACCCCCGTGCCCCCGCACGACGTGTCGACGCCATGGACCGGGCCCGGGCGCGCCCCGACGGTTGACGGAGCATCACATCCGGCGCCGTCGACGTCGGCGCGTCCGACGTCGGACACCGGCACCTTCGACAGAGGAGACGCCCGTGATCCACATCAGCGAATCCCTCGTGCTGCAGACCGTCGAGAGCTTCCTCACCCCCGACGAACTGGCCACCCTGAGCAAGATCATGGACGCCGACCCGCAACTCGCCGACTGGGCCCCGCGCTTCGAGGCGGATGTCGTCACCGCCCCGCCGCAGGCCCAGGAGATCCTCCAGCAGGCCACCGCGAGGGCGCTGCCCGCTCTCCGGCGCGCCATCCCCTCCCTGCGCTACGCCGCGCCCTGGGCCTACACCGTCCTGACGGCCGGTCAGCGTATCGCCACGCACGTGGACGGCATACCGGATCCGGGAGCCGAGCACTGCCGCCTCGGCAGGATCGGCGTCGTACTGGAAGAGGCCGACAGCGGAGGGGAGTTCTACGTCGAGACCACCGCCGACGACGGCATCTGGAGCGGGCGGCTCGTCGGCGAGAGGGAGAACTTCCTGCCCGGTACGCCGCTGACCAGGAGCGTGCCGCACGCCCCTGGGCCCGACGGCCGCCTCCACCAGAGCGTCCCCGCATGGCTGGCCGCCGCCGACCGCACGCGCTGGCTCGCCGACGCCGGCGCGGGCGTTGCCATCGCCTATGGCGCCCAGGTCATCCACGGGGTGCGACCCGTACGCGGCGGTCGGCTGCGGAAGTTCGTCACGGACCTGCTGACCTGAGGCGTCACATGGTGCCGCCCATCCGGCCGGCCTCACGCGCCGCGTGCTCGACCCGGGCCCGGTGCTCCTCCCACCAGGCCGCGCTGCCCTTAGCCATGTTGTCGTCCTCCTTACGCAACCCCGTGGTCCCGTCGATCAGTTCGCGCACGACATCGGCGTGCCCGGCGTGGCGGGTGGTCTCGGCGATCATGTGGACGAGGATGCGGTGCAGCGTCATCTCATGCCGCTCGTTCCCGGGGATCCGGCCGACCGCGTCCAGCTCCAGGGACTTGATCGTCGCGTCCGAGTGGGCCCACACCTTCCGGTAGAGCCCCACGATCTGCTCCCGGGTCTCGTCGGCGGTCGCCCACAGGTCCGCGTTGGCCTCGGCGCCGCCCGTGATCCACAGGGGCGGCGCCTCGAACGGCCGCCCGAACGTCGCGCCGAAGTAGAGCGCTTCGGCGCTGGTCACGTGCTTGACCAGCCCCAGCAGATTGGTGCCGGTCGGAGTCAGCGGGCGGCGTATGTCGTACTCCGACAGGCCTTCGAGCTTCCACAGCAGTGCGTCACGCGCGTCCTGGAGGTAGACGCGCAGGTCGGTTCGGAAATCCGTCACGGTCATGGGCGGCAGTCTGCCGGGTGCCGGTTCCGCCTCGGTCGGGGCCCCCTGGTCGGGTCTAGTCGGGGCGGACGGCCGTCACCAGGAGGGCCGTGCTGAGGAGGGGGACGGTGCCTTCACGCTCGTAGGGGCGCAAGATCTCCGTGAGTCGGTGCAGGGCGCGCTCCTGGGTCTCCGGGGTCACCTGGCTCAGCAGGTGGCGCCCCGGGCCGGAGGCGAGGAGGAAGCCGGCGGCGTCGGCCGCGTCCCGCCCCCAGACTCCGTGCGCCTGCACACGCGTCGTCTCCACGCGCTCGAACCCGGCGGCGGACAGCAGCCCCCGGGTCCTGTCGGCGTCGGCGAGGGAGAACATGCCGGGGCCGCCGGGCTCGCCGAAGCCACCGATGGGAAGGAGGTCACGCAACTCGGCGAAGGCTCGCAGCCATTCGTTGTCCTCGGCGTGCGCGGCGCAGATGAACGCCGAGCGCCCGCCGGGGCGCAGCGCCCGGCCGATGTGGGCGAAGGCGGCCACGGGATCCGCGAAGAACAGCACGCCGTAACGGCTGATCGCGACGTCGTACGCGCCCTCCGCCCAGGGGTGGACCTGGGCGTCACCCTGTTCGAAGGTGACATTGTCGAGGCCTTCGTGCCGCGCGGTCAGGCGCGCACGCTCCAGCATCGGCGCCGACAGGTCCAGGCCGACGGCGTGGCCCCCGCTCGCCCGGCGCGCGGCCAGCCTCGTCGTCTGCCCCGCCCCGCAGCCGATGTCCAGGACGCGGTCGTGCGGGCCGATCGAGGCGGCCGTCAGGAGCGGGGCGTTGAAGCCCGCGTTCACCGCGTCCCAGCGGTCCTGGTTGCGGGCCCAGTGGGCACCCTCGTAGCCGTTCCACGCCTGTGCCTGCTCGGTGTTGACGATGTTCCCCATGGTGTCCGCCCCCTGGTGGTCGTGGCACCCCGCACGGTTAGTATGGGCGCTCGCCCAAACAGTATGGGCGAGCGCCCATACCGGCAAGGGGCCGTCCCGTATCGGCCAGAGGTCGACCGGCCAGGGGCGGACGTGTCGTACGAGGAGAATCCATGGCGCCGCGCGGAGTAGCGATCCCCGACCTCAGGGAGCGGCTCTTCGAAGCCGCCGAGCGGATCGTCGCCCGGGACGGGGCATCCGCCCTGACCAGCAGGGCGATCACCGGGGAGGCGGGCTGCGCCAAGGGGGTGCTGCACACGCACTTCGGGGGAGTGGACGCGTTCGTCGCCGAGCTGGTGCTCGACCGGTTCGCGCGCACCGCGTGTGAGGCCGCGAAGCTGCCCGCACGCGCGGGCCAGGGCACCATCGCGGACAACCTCGTCGGGGTGGCGACCTCGCTCCTGGATTCCCTCGATCCCGGGGTCGTGGGACTGGCGATGGCAAGCCACGCCACCTCCCGGACGATCCGCGCGTCGCTTGCGGCGGGCGCGCCGGGCTTCGCCACGATCCAGGACGCGCTCACCGACTACCTCGACGCCGAACTGCGCATCGGCCGCCTGCCGGACGGTACGGACACCGCCGCGATGGCGCTCGCCCTGGTCGGGACCGTCCACCATCTCCTGATGACCGGCTGGGCCGGCGCGCCCGACCCCCGCGAACAGACGGAACGGCTTGTGGCACTGCTCGTCTCGCGCTGAGTCCGGGTCCGGCGGTGCCGACGCCCGCCCCGGTGCCTTGAAGGGGCGCGCCCGTACGGGTCACCAGAACGAGCCGCCGCCCGCCACCCCGGCCTTGAATGGACGGGTGACCGCGCCTCCCGACGACTGCCTCGCGCGCAACGAGTGGATCTGCGGCGAATATCTGAGCACCCGCCGCCAGATCCTGCTCGACGCGGTCGTCCAGCACCTCCAGCTGACCGCACTCTCCGTCCTGATCGCGCTGGTCATCGCCGTGCCCCTCGCCGTGCTGGCCCGCCGCTGGGGATGGGCCGCGGGCCCCGTACTCGCGCTCACCACGGTCCTGTACACCATCCCGTCCCTCGCGATGTTCTCGCTGCTCCTCCCGGTGTACGGGCTCTCCGCGTCCCTCGTCGTCGCGGGCCTCGTCCTCTACTCGCTCACCCTGCTCGTACGGAACATCCTCGCCGGGCTCCGCGCGGTCCCCGAGGAGACCCGGCAGGCCGCCCGCGGCATGGGATACGGCCCGATCCGCCTCCTCCTCGCGGTCGAACTGCCCCTCGCACTCCCCGCCGCCATGGCCGGGCTCCGCATCGCCACGGTCTCCGCCGTCTCCCTGGTCACCGTCGGGGCGATCGTCGGCTTCGGCGGGCTCGGCAACCTCATCTACGCGGGCATGAACACCTACTTCAAGGCCCAGGTGCTCACCGCCTCCGTGCTCTGCGTCGTCATCGCCGTCGTCGCCGACGTGCTGCTCCTCGGCGTGCAGCGCGTCCTCACCCCCTGGGAAAGAGCGTCGAGGGCGGCCCGCTCATGAAGACACTCGGCGACGCCATGGCGTGGCTCGGCGACTCCGCGCACTGGGCCGGCGACGACGGCATCTGGCACCGGTTCACCCAGCACCTCGTACTCACCGTCGTCTGCCTCCTGATCAGCTGCCTGATCGCCCTGCCCGTCGCGCTCGTCCTCGGCCACCTCGGCAAGGGCGGCGCCCTCGCCGTGAACATCTCCAACGTCGGCCGCGCGGTGCCCACCTTCGCGGTGCTCGTCCTGCTGCTCCTCACCCCGCTCGGCCGGTGGGGCGAGGGCCCCACCGTCGTCGCCCTCGTGCTCTTCGCCGTGCCCCCGCTGCTCACCAACGCGTACGTCGGCATGCGCGGCGTCGACCAGAGCGTGGTGCAGGCGGCGCGCGGCATGGGGATGACCGGGCGCCAGCTGCTCCGGCAGGTCGAACTGCCTCTCGCGCTGCCCCTGGTGCTCAGCGGCGTCCGCATCGCCGCCGTGCAGCTCGTCGCCACCGCCACCATCGCCGCGCTCGCCGGCGGCGGCGGGCTCGGCCGGATCATCACGGCGGGCTTCAACCTGGCGAGCACTCCGCAGGTCGTGGCGGGCGCCGTGCTCGTGGCCGTGTTCGCGCTGCTCGTCGAAGGGGTCTTCGAGGTGGCCGAGCGGCTCGCACCCGGGTGGACGCGGCGGCGGGGGAGCGCCGGATGAGACGGGACACCGCGTCGCCGGAGCGCCGGATGAGGCGCCGCGCCGCCCTGGCCGCGGTCCTTCTCGCCCTGGTCACGGGCTGCGCGTCCGGGCCCTCGCTGGAGAACCGGGGCGAGGTCACCGCGCCGCCCGGCGACAGCAAGAACCTCGTCGTCGGCTCCGCGGGCTTCACCGAGTCCGACCTGCTCGCCCAGATGTACGCGCTGCTCCTGAACAAGGCCGGATACGGCACGCGGATCCTCTCCGTCGCCAACCGCGAGCTGTACGAACCCGCCCTGGAGTCCGGCCAGATCGACGTCGTGCCCGAGTACGCGGCGACCTTCGCGGACTGGCTGAACGCCAAGAAGAACGGCGCCGACGCGCGGCCCGTCGGCTCGCCCGACCTCGGCACGACCATGCGGGCCCTGCGCCGGCTCGCCGCGCCGCGCGGTCTGACCGTCCTCGACCCCGGCGAGGCGGTCGACCAGAACGCCTTCGCCGTCGCCGCCTCGTACGCCCGGCAGCACCGCCTGAAAACCCTCGGCGACCTCGGCAGGTCCGGCCTGAAGGTGCGCCTCGCGGCCGGCGACGAATGCGTCCGGCGCCCCTACTGCGCGCCCGGTCTGAAGAAGGTCTACGGCATCGACATCACGGGCGTCGACCCGAAGGGCGTCGGCACCACCCAGGCCAAGAGGGCCGTGCAGAGCGGGCAGGACCAGATGGTGCTCACCACGTCCACCGACGCGACCCTCGATGACTTCGGGCTCGTACTTCTCAAGGACGACAAGCGGTTGCAGAACGCCGACTACATCGTGCCGGTCGTCAATCGCTCGCGGGCGGGCAGTGGGGGCGTCGCGGATGCGCTCGGGCGGCTCAACTCCGTGCTGACCACGGCCGACCTCGCGGCCATGAATGAGCGGGTGGACAGTTGGCGGCGGTTGCCTCAGGACGTGGCGCGGGCCTATCTGGAGGACGAGGGGCTGCTGTGAACCCTCCGCTGCGGGCGCGTCGTGGTTTGTCGCGCAGTTCCCCGCGCCCCCTCCAGGGGCGCTTCACGCGTCGGCCACCGAGTCGAACTGCACCTCGTCGCGTGCCACTCCCTGCGCGTCCGCGTCCACCGAGCGGCGCAGGGCCTCGTGGAGTTTGGCCGGGGTCAGGACGCCGAGGAAGCGCGCCCCGTCCAGGACCGCCACCCAGCCCGCGTCGTGCTGGAGCATCACGCCGAACGCCTGTTTGAGCGGGGCGCCCACCGGCACCCAGGAGTTCATGCGGTGCGCCAGATCGCCGACCGTTCCGCCCGTGCCGGCCAGCGCCACCTCGTCGACGCCCACCCAGCCGTGCAGATCGCCGCCCTCGTCCAGGACGACGGCCCACCGCGCCGACTCCTCGCGCAGCCGTGCCGCGGCCTGCGCGGCGGGTTCGTCGAGGCGGGCGAGCGGCGGCTCCTCCAGGTCGTCCGTCTGGATCTCGGTCACCGAGAGCCGCTTCAGACCGCGGTCGGCGCCCACGAACTCGGCGACGTACGGCGTCGCGGGCGCCCCGAGCACCGCCCCGGGCGTGTCGAACTGTTCGATGCGCCCCTGGCCGTACACCGCGATGCGGTCGCCGAGGCGGACCGCCTCCTCGATGTCGTGCGTGACGAGGAGGACCGTCTTGCGCACGGCCGCCTGCATCCGCAGGAACTCGTCCTGCAACTGCTCGCGCACCACCGGGTCGACCGCTCCGAACGGCTCGTCCATGAGCAGGACGGGAGGGTCGGCCGCCAGGGCCCGCGCCACACCGACGCGCTGGCGCTGGCCGCCGGAGAGCTGCTCGGGGTAGCGCGAACCGAAGGTCTTCGGGTCCAGGCCCACCAGGTCGAGCAGTTCGGCCGCCCGGGCCCTCGCCCTGGCCTTCTTCCAGCCGATGAGCGCGGGAACGGTCGCCGTGTTGTCGAGGATCGTGCGGTGCGGGAAGAGACCGACCTGCTGGATGACGTAACCGATGCGGCGGCGCAGGCGCACCGGGTCCACCTCGGCGATGTTCTCGCCGTTCACGAAGATGCGGCCCGACGTGGGCTCGATGAGACGGTTCACCATCATCATCGTCGTGGTCTTGCCGCACCCGGACGGGCCGACAAGCGTGACCAGTTCGCCCTCGGCGACCTCGAAGGAGAGATCGTCCACGGCCGTCGTGCCGTCCGGATAGCGCTTGGTCACCTGCTCGAACCGGATCATGCCCTCACGCTAGCCCCGCCCGTCACCCGCCGCTCACCAGCACCACCTCCAGGGTGCGCGGCCCATGCACCCCCTCGACCCGGTCAAGCTCGATGTCGCTGGTCGCGGACGGTCCCGAGATCCAGGTCAGCGGCCGCGCGGGAACGAGCCGTTCGAGGGCCAGCGGCACCGACGGGACGACCTGGCCGGGGACGCGTACGACGCAGATGTGGTGGTCGGGGACGAGGGTGATGCGGCGGCGGCCCTGGTCCGGGGAGCCGTCGAGGACGAGCGTGCCGGTCTCGGCGACGGCGACCGCGCAGCCGGTGACGACGCTGTCCACCTCGTCCAGCTCGCGCGGGGTGCTCGCGGCGCGGTCGTGGACGAGTTGGAGACCGGCGGCCGTCAGCCAGTGCGGGGGCAGGCCGGGCGGCACGAGCACGGTCCGGGAGCCGCGCTCGGCGAGCAGCCGCGCCAGCAGGTGAGGCAGTTCCTCGTCGGCGCAGCGGTGCACGAGCGCGCGGTAGTCCGCCAGGTTCTGGGCGAGCAGTTCCACGGTCTGTCCGGTGGTGCGCGCGCCGTGTTCCCGCAGATAGCGGCGGTCCACCGCTTGCTCGTACGCCGGGTCACCGTCCGGGTCTTGCTCGCACGGCGTGGCGTCGTGGGGGCCTTGCTCGTACGCCGCGTCCTCGTCCGGCACATCGGCCAGCGCCCGCCGCACCCGGCCGAGGATCCGGTCCCTGCTGCTCACTTCCCGTTCCCCTCGGTCGTTCCGCCGTGCGTGCGCTGCCACCAGTCGCGGAAGGGCTCCGCGGGGACCTTCGGCAGGTTTCGGGTCGCGCTCCAGGCCCGCCCGGGGCCCGGCAGCGTACGCGGATGGAGCCGCCGGGTGCGCGACGCGAGGCGCTGGCCGAGGCGCAGCGCCCCCGGGCGGGCGAACGCGAGGCCCGCCGCCCGCATCGCCGCCCGTTCCGCCGCGTGCCCCTTCGCCGGTTTCAGCGTCACCTTCACGCCGCGCCGGGTGACCTCGCCGCCCTGCACCACCCGCTCCCGCAGATGCACCAGGACCTCGGGGATGTCGATGGCGACCGGACACACCTCGTAACAGGCCCCGCAGAGCGAGGACGCGTACGGCAGGGAGGCGTCGATCTCGCTCCCCGTGCCCCGCAGCTGCGGGCTGAGGATCGCGCCGATCGGGCCCGGGTACACCGAGCCGTACGCGTGCCCGCCAGCCCGCTCGTAGACCGGGCACACGTTCAGACACGCCGAGCAGCGGATGCAGCGCAGGGCCTGGCGGCCCACCTCGTCGGCGAGGGTGTCGGTGCGGCCGTTGTCGAGCAGGACCAGGTGGAAGGCGCTCGGGCCGTCCTGGCCGGTGGTTCCGGTCCACATCGAGGTGTACGGGTTCATGCGCTCGGCCGTCGAGGAGCGGGGGAGCGTCTGGAGGAAGACCTCCAGGTCGCGCCAGGCGGGGACGACCTTCTCGATGCCGACCACGGAGATCAGCGTCTCGGGCAGGGTCAGGCACATCCGGCCGTTGCCCTCCGACTCCACGACGACCAGGGTGCCGGTCTCCGCGACCATGAAGTTCGCCCCGGAGACGCCCACTTTGGCGCGCAGGAACTTCTCCCGCAGATGCAGGCGCGCGGCTTCGGCCAGCTCGGCGGGCACATCGTTCAGCCCCTCGGGAGCCGGGCGGCCCCAACTGCCCATCTTCTCGCGGAAGATGTCACGGATCTCGGCGCGGTTGCGGTGGATCGCCGGCACGAGGATGTGCGAGGGCCGGTCCTCGCCGAGCTGCACGATCAGCTCGGCGAGGTCTGTCTCGTAGGCGTGAATGCCCTCAGCTTCGAGTGCTTCGTTGAGACCGATCTCCTGGGTGGCCATCGACTTGACCTTGACGACCTCCGTCTCACCGGTCGCCTTGACGAGGTCCGCGACGATGCGGTTCGCCTCGTCGGCGTCCACGGCCCAGTGCACGGTGCCCCCGGCGCGGACGACGGACTCCTCCAACTGGACGAGATAGCGGTCGAGATGGCGCAGCGTGTGGTCCTTGATGCGCTTGCCCGCCTCGCGAAGCTCCGCCCAGTCGGCCAGCTCGGCGACGGCCCTCGCGCGCTTGTCGCGGATGGTGTGGGTCGCGTGGCGCAGGTTGGCGCGCAGGGTCCTGTCGCCGACCGCCTCGCGGGCGGCCTCGGGGAACGCGGGCATGCCCACGAACGTGCCGCCGCTCATGACAGGGGCTCCTCTTCCGTGCTGGCCAGAATCTCCGCGAGGTGAACGGGACGTACGCCGCTCCTGAGCCGGGCCATCGTGCCGCCGATGTGCATCAGACAGGAGTTGTCCGCCGCGCACAGCACCTCGGCACCGGTCGACTCGGCGGCGCGGACCTTGTCCACGCCCATCGCCGCCGAGACATCGGGGTTCTTCACGGCGAAGGTGCCGCCGAACCCACAGCACTCCTCGGCGCCCGGCAGCTCGACGAGTTCGAGCCCCCTGACCGCCCGGAGCAGCCGGGCGGGCCGCTCCCCGAGCGCGAGCGGCCGCAGACCGTGGCAGGTGGGGTGGTAGGTGACCTTGTGCGGGTAGTACGCCCCGACGTCCGTCACGCCGAGGACGTCCACCAGGAACTCGCTCAGTTCATACGTCTTCGGGACCACCGGCGCGAGCTTCCGCGCGAGGCCGCCCCCGCGCCCCTCCGCCCGCGCCCGCTCCCCCATGCGGGGATACAGCTCGCGCACCATCGCCCCGCACGAACCGGACGGCGTCACGATCGCGTCGTACGCGTCCGACCCGAAGACATCGGAGAAATGCCGGGCGAGCGGTTCCGCCTGATGCCGGTAGCCCGTGTTGTAGTGCGCCTGCCCGCAACAGGTCTGCGCCATCGGGAAGTCGACCTCGACTCCCAGCCTGGTCAGGAGTTTCACCACCGCGCGGCCCGTGTCCGGATAGAGCGTGTCGTTGACACAGGTCAGGAACAGGGCGACGCGCATCGCGGGTTCCTCCTCGTCGATCACCGGGTGGGTGCAGGGTACGCGGCAGGGGAACGCCGGGGCAGTCAGCGGTGGCGGTCCGCTTCCGTGCCGCCTGCCATCCGGCGGTGTCACCTCGTGTGCTGGACTGGGGGCGAAGTCCCGCCTTCGACCGAGCGCCCAGGAGCAGCCTTGACCGTCACGTACCGCCAGCCGGGAGTCGTCCTCACCGACCGCCGCTTCAGCGTGCCGCTCGACCACGACGATCCGGCGGGGGAGCGCATCGAGCTGTACGCCCGTGAGGTGGTCTCCGTGTCGCGGGGCGGCGCGGACCTGCCCTGGCTGGTCTACCTCCAGGGCGGACCCGGCTTCGGGGCCACCCGCTTCCACGGCAGGGAGTCCTGGCTCGACCGCGCCCTGCGGGACTTCCGCGTCCTCCTCCTCGACCAGCGCGGCACCGGCGGCTCCACGCCCGCCAACCGCCAGACGCTCCCGCTCCGCGGCGGCCCGCGCGAACAGGCCGACTACCTCGCGCACTTCCGCGCCGACTCCATCGTCCGCGACTGCGAGGCGATCCGCGCCGAGGTGACCGGCGGCGCCCCCTGGACCGTCCTCGGGCAGAGCTTCGGCGGCTTCTGCGTCACGCACTACCTGTCGGCGGCGCCCGAGGGCCTGGCCGCCGCGGTCATCACCGGGGGCCTGCCCACCCTCGACGGCGACGCCGACGACGTGTACCGCGCGGCCTACCCGCGCATGGCGCGCAAGAGCGCCGCGCACTACGCCCGCTACCCGCAGGACGTCGAGCGTGCCCGCCGCATCGCCGCCCACCTCGCCGAGCACGAGCCGGTCCTCAACGGCGGCTACCGGCTCACCGTCCCCGCCTTCCAGTCCCTCGGCATCCTGCTGGGCACCGGCGACGGCAGCCACCGTCTGCACTACCTCCTGGAGGACGCGTTCGTACGCACGCCGTCGGGGCCCGCGCTCTCCGACGCGTTCCAGGAGAACGTGCAGGCCGCCCTCTCGTACGCGGGCAACCCGCTCTACGCCGTCCTGCACGAGGCGATCTACGCGCAGGGGGAGCGGCCCACGGCCTGGGCGGCCGAGCGGGTGCGGGCGGAGTTCCCGCGGTTCGACGCGGAGAAGGCCCTGGCGGGCGACGAGCCGGTGCTGTTCACCGGCGAGGCCGTGCAGCGCTGGATGTTCGACGCCGACCCGGCGCTGCGCCCGCTGCGCGAGAGCGCCGATCTGCTCGCGGCGCGCACCGACTGGCCGCGCCTGTACGACGTGGACCGCCTCGCGGCGAACGAAGTGCCGGTGGCCGCGGCGGTCTACCACGACGACCTGTACGTCGACACCGAGCACTCGCTGCGTACCGCCCGTGCCGTCCGGGGACTGCGCACCTGGGTCACGGACGAGTTCGAGCACGACGGGCTGCGGGTGGGCGGACCGAGGGTCCTCGACCGGCTGCTCGCGATGGTGCGCGGGGAGGCGTGAGGCGCCGGAGTCTCGGCGCCTGTTGAGCTGCCGTCAACTCGTTGCCGGAGGGCGAGGTTAGGCTGCGGTCATGACCGAGTCGCACACCGCAGCCGGGGCCGCAGCGCCCGCCCAGCTCACCCCCATGCCCGAGGACTGGCAGCGCGCGCTGGCCGTCGTCGCGCACCCCGACGACCTGGAGTACGGGTGCGCGGCGGCGATCGCCGGCTGGACGGACGGCGGCCGTGACGTCGCGTACCTCCTGGCGAGCCGCGGCGAAGCGGGCATCGACTCGATCGACCCGGCCACCTGCGCACCGCTGCGCGAGCGCGAGCAGCGGGCGAGCGCGGCCGTCGTCGGCGTGCACACGGTGGAGTTCCTGGACCACAGGGACGGCGTCATCGAGTACGGCACGGCGCTGCGCCGCGACATCGCCGCCGCGATCCGCAGGCACCGGCCCGAGCTGGTCATCACGCTCAACCACCGCGACACGTGGGGCGGCGTCGCCTGGAACACCCCCGACCACGTGGCGGTGGGCCGGGCCACGCTCGACGCCGCGGCGGACGCGGGCAACCGCTGGATCTTTCCCGAGCTGATCGCCGAGCAGGGCCTCGAGCCCTGGAACGGCGTGCGGTGGGTCGCCGTCGCCGGTTCGTCGACGCCCACGCACGCGGCGGACGCCTCGGCGGGCCTCGACCGCTCGGTGGCCTCGCTCCTCGAACACCGCACGTACATCGAGGCGTTGACGGAAGAGGACCCCGAGAAGTACTGCCGTGAGTTCCTGACCGGCAACGCCGAGGCGCTGGCGCCGCGCTTCGGCGGCAGGCCGGCCGTGGGCTTCGAGGTCTTCGCCCGCTGAGGCCCTTCAGAAGGCGGGCCCGCGCCTCTACCCTGACGCCCCATCAGGAGTGGGGAGCCCGGGAGATGATCGACACCATCAGCAGGGAGATTCCGGCGGGCGAGGAGCGGCTGCGGCTCGACGTCGAGGACGGGCTCGGCGTCCTCACCCTCTGCCGCCCCCGCAAGCTCAACGCGTGGAGCTGGGAGTCCACGCGGCAACTGGGCCTGTTCGCCGACCGGATCCGCTTCGACGACTCGATCAGGGCGGTCCTGCTGCGCGCCGAGGGCCGGGCGTTCTGCGCGGGCATCGACATCACCGCGCCGGGCGGCACCATCACGGGCCGCTCCGGTGCGGAACGCGTCCACCGTACGTACGAGGGTGTGCGCTGGGCCCACGAACGCTTCCGGGCCTTCGCCGGGCTTCCGCAGCCGGTGGTCGCGGCGGTACAGGGGTACTGCCTGGGCTTCGGCTTCGAGCTGGCGCTCATGGCGGACGTGCGGATCGCGGCGGACGACGCGGTGTTCGCGCTTCCCGAGGCGCAGGTGGGGGTCGCGGTCGACGCCGGCGGCGACCTGCGCATCGCGCGGGAGGCGGGCGCGGGGTGGGCCAAATACCTCGCGCTCACCGGGCGCCGCGTCGACGCGGCCACAGCGCAGCGGCTGGGCCTGCTCCAGCAGGTGGTTCCGGGCGCGGAGTTGGCGGAGGCGGGGCATGCGCTGGCGGCCGAGATCGCCGCGAATGCCCCGCTCGCCGTGCGGGGCATCAAGCGGGGCATCGACGCGTACGCC
>NZ_WMBF01000210.1:0-10597 GCF_019400875.1 Streptomyces anatolicus
CCCCGCGCTCCTCGCCGCCTCGCACGCCACGCTCGCCGCGGAGCTGGCCACCCTCGACGACCCCGACCGGGGCAGGCTCACCGGCTGGCCGCACTCCCTCGACGAGCAGACGATGCCGGTGCGCCCCACCCCGACCGGCACCGCCTACGGCCTGCACATCGTCCTCGAACTCGCCGCGCCCGACGGCCGGTTGAGCGTCACCGACCTCACGGACACGCTCTGGCGGCTGCGGCTCAGGGACGGCGGCTGGGCGGCCCGCTCCCAGGGCGCCAAGCCGCGGCCCGAGGTGACCGCGCTCGCCCTCGGCGCCCTCGCCCGCGCGGGCGCGGACCCCGAGCGGGTCGCCGCGGAGGCGTCCCGCTGCGCCGCGGCCTTCACCGCCGAGCTGGAGCCCTCCGGCTTCGGCAGGACCCACGTGGTGACCACGGTGCTGCGCGGCCTGCTGCGCGCGGCGCCGCACTCCCCCGACGTGGCCCGGCTGCGGGACGAACTGGTCGACCGCACGATCACGGACCCCGCGAGGGAGCACCGCCGCTGCTGGGGCCCCACCCTGCGCACCCCGGCCGCCCGCCCCTCGCCCGTGCACACCGCGCAGGCCGTGGTCGCCCTCGACCGGGCGGCCCGCCTGCTGGAGGAGGACACCAATATCCGCGCGGCCCGCGAGGACGGCGTGCGCTGGCTGCTCTCCTGCCCGCAGCCGCTCCACGACGTCTGCGTGGACCTGACCAACACGCAGGAGGAGGTGCGCCGCCCGCACCCGGTGGACTCCTGGCGTCAAGAGGTCCTTTTCGTACGCCACTTCACCGCCGCCTGGATGGTGCGCGCGCTCCTCACGCCGGGCGCCTGGCGGATCGCCGCCGACGAGGGCCGCGAGGAGCAGTGGCAGGCGCTGCTCGCGGCGGCAGTCGGCTCGGTGTGGCGCCAGCAGGACGACGGGATATGGAACTGGGACGGGCATGATCTCGGCCGCCCGCTGTGGATGACCTATCAGGGCCTTTCGGCGTTGCGGGCACATGCCGTATGGATGTATCAGCCGGGTGCCTGAACCCCGGGACCGGCGCGACCACCGCGCTGACGAGGGGGAGAACGCTGTGGGTGCTCGGCACGTGGACAGGGCCAGGCGGCTGCTCGACGAGACCCTTGCCGGGGCGGCGGAGGACGACCTGGTGCGGGCCGCCCGCGCGATCGTGGACGAACTGGGCTCGCCCGCACGCCTGTTGCCGCTCGTGACGGAGCTCGCGGAGGGGGCCGACGACCCCTCGGGGTGCGCACTCCTCTCGTACCGCCATGTCCTCGGCTTCGACAAGCTGCTCCTCATCGACGGCACGCCCCGGCACATGCTGCGCGCGCACGTGTGGCATCCCGGGGCGGGCGCGCGCGAGGACATCCACAACCACCGCTCACCGCTCGCCTCCCACGTGGTGCGGGGCGCCCTCGGCATGGAGACGTATGAGACCGTCCGGGACGGCGGGGAGGGGCTTGAGGCCGCGCGGTACCGGGAGTCCCTGGTGGGCGAGGGGGACGACTGGCTGCTCGAACCGGCCGGGCGGGCGCGGCTGCGGCTGACGCAGAGCGCGCGGTACACGGCGGGGAGCGGGTACGCGCTGCACTCGCTGGCGCTGCACCGGGCGTGGTGCGCTTCGCCGGGGCCGGCGGTGACGCTCTTCCTGGAGACCGGGGCGGGGCGGCGGCGCCATACGGACGTGTTCACCGAGCTTGACGCGGCGGAGACGACGGACGCGACGGACGAGTCGGAGGCGTCGGGGGCGTCGGGGGCGTCGGCGCGGGCGATGGCGAAGAAGCCGCTCGACGTACGGGACTATCTGGCGGAGCTGGAGAACCTGGCGGGGCTCATCGGCTGAAGGCCTGGCGGACGATGTCGCGGTTGTAGTCGTCGATCTCGACCGTGCCGAGGTCGGCGGGGGCAAGCCAGCGGTGCTCCTGGTCGGGCAGGGGCAGTGCCACGTCGAAGGTGAGCGGCCTGACCAGGAAGTTGTCCTGCCAGTTCTTCACCTCGTGGCCGTGGTACGTACTGAGGAAGGAGGACTCGCCGACCTTGCGCAGCACCTGGCCGAGCAGACCGGTCTCCTCCTTCAGCTCTCTCAGGACGCCGTCGCGCGGACTCTCGCCCGGTTCGAGCTTGCCGCACGGCACGCCCCAGACCCGGGGCAGGAACCGCTCGGTCTCACTGCGGCGTACGAGCAGGACACGGCCTCGATGGGCCACGACGGCCGCCGCGAGCCGGTTGTCGCCGGGGTAGTCCATGCGGTGGTCCATGGGGTCCATGCCTTCCACCGTAGCGGGGATCGGGGGGCCGGGACAGTCGGGCAGGCCGTGTCCGATTCCTTCAAGACCGGCCATTCGCGGGCCGCATACGCTCACGGACATGAACAGCACACCCGTTCCACGCTTCGATGTGGTCGGCCTCGTCGTCACCGACATGGCCGCCTCACTCGCCTTCTACCGCCGCCTCGGCCTGGAGTTCGCCGGGGACGCCGAGAGCGCGCCGCACGTGGAGGCGACGCTTCCCGGAGGCCTGCGCATGGCCTTCGACACGGAGGAGACCGTCCGGTCCTTCCACGAGGGATGGCACCCGCCCTCCGGAGGGGGCCGGATCGGGATCGCCTTCCACTGCGGCACACCCGAGGGCGTCGACGCGTCCTACGAGGGGCTGGTGGGCGCCGGGCACAAGAGCGAGCTGCCGCCGTTCGACGCGCCCTGGGGGCAGCGGTACGCCGTCGTGCTCGACCCGGACGGCAACGGCGTCGACCTCTTCGCGCCACTGGCGGCCGCCGGGCCGTCAAGTGCGGCCGAGTAGCACGGAGAGCGTCTGCCCCGTCAACTCCCGTACGTCCCTGGCGAGATGGGCCTGATCGGCGAAGCCGATGGCGGCGGCCGTGTCCGCGTACGACCGTCCTTCGCGGGCCAGCGCGAGGGCCCGCTGGAGCCTGAGGACCCGGGCCAGCGTCTTGGGGCCGTAGCCGAAGGCGGGCAGGGCACGGCGGTGCAGCAGACGGGCGTTGACGCCCAGCGCGTGCGCGGTCGCGGCGACCGTCCGGCCGGCGTTCAGGGACCGGACGACCTCGGTGAGGAACGGGTCGGGCGGACCGGCGTCGGCGGCACGCTCCACGGCGACCGCTTCCAGGGCGGCCAGCGGATCCCGCGCCCCGGCCACCCGCCCCGCCAGGCGGCGCACGTGCGCCGCGCTCCACAGGTCGGCCAGCTCCACGCGCTGGTCCCTCAGCTCGTGCGCCGGGACGCCGAGGAGGGCGGGGGCGGTGCCGGGGTAGAAGCGGACGCCCACATGGCGGACGCCGGGCCCGGCGGTGCCCGGGTCGTACGCGCGGGTGTCCGGGCCCGCGACGAGCAGCCTGCCCTCGGTCCACAGCAGGTCCATGCAGCCGTCGGGCAGGACGGGGCGGGCGTCGCCGGGGGCGCCCGTGCTCGTGCGGGTCCAGACGACCGCGCCGGTCAGCCGGGACGGCCGCTCGCGGTACTTCCCCTGGTCCGGGGCGTCGGTCAGAGGGGTCTCCTGGGCCACGTACAGAGGCTACGCCGCCCGGGTGCGGTGTTCCTGCGGGCTGATTCCGTGGACCCGCTTGAAGGCGCCGGACAGGGCGAACGCGCTGCCGTAGCCGACCTTGCGGGCTATCGCGGCGATCGTCAGCTCGCTGTCGCGCAGCAGGTCGGCGGCGAGCGCGAGGCGCCAGTTCGTCAGATACGTCATCGGGGGCTCGCCCACCAGATCGGCGAACCTGCGCGCCAGCGCGGCCCGCGAGACGCCCGCCTTCGCGGCGAGGTCCGCGATCGTCCAGGGGTGCGCGGGGTCGTCCTGGAGCAGGCGCAGGGCGCGGCCCACGACGGGGTCGCCCAGCGCCCGGTACCAGGCGGGGGCCGCCGCCTCGGGCCGCGCGAACCAGGCGCGCAGCGCGGCGATGAGGAGGAGGTCGAGGAGCCGGTCGAGGACCACCTCCTGGCCCGGCTCGTCCCTGCTGATCTCGTCGGCGAGCAGCGGGGTGAGCGGGCAGTCCCACACCTCGGTGGGCAGGACGAGCAGCGGCGGCAGCGCGTCGAGGAGCCGGCCGGTGATCTCGCCCCGCATCTGGTAGGTGCCGATCAGCATCTCCACGGAGCTGTCGTGCGACTCGCCCCAGGCGCGCAGTCCGAGGTCCCCGTACTTGCCGCTCGGGGCGCCGCCGAGCGGCACGCAGCGCTCGCCCGGCTGGATCTCGGCGAGCGCCTCGGTGGCGGGGTCGTCGGCGCAGGTGTAGTGGCCGGGGCCGCGGGCGATGGCGAGGTCGCCGGGGCGTACGCGCCGCGGGGGCGTTCCGTCCTCGGGGACGATCCACGCGGTCCCGCGCACCATGATCATGACCGACAGGGGCGCCTCGTCCGCGATACGCACGGACCAGGGCGGGTCGAACAGTGCGCGGATCATGAAGGCTCCCCGGGCGCGGGGGCCCTCCAGCAAGCCTGCGAGTGCGTCCATGGCGGCAGCGTAGACGCAGGCGTATGCGTAGACGCAGGCGTATGCGCGTGAGCGTCTTGGCGATGTTCCCGCGGCGCCGGGGGCAGTTCACTGAAGCCATGACGACAAACACGAGCAACACGAGCAACACGAGCGACACGAGCGACACGGCGGGCATGACGGTTCTGGTGACGGGCGCGACCGGGCGGGTGGGGCGCAGGGTGGTGGAGTCCGCCGAGGCGGCGGGGCTCACGGTGCGGGCCGCCTCGCGCGGCGGGGCGGTGCGGTTCGACTGGGCGGACCGGTCGACCTGGGCAGAGGCCCTGCGGGGCGCCGACGCGGCGCATCTCGCGTATCTGCCGGATGTCGGCGCGCCCGGGGCGGCGGAGACGGTCGGCGCGTTCGCCCGGCTCGCGGTGGAGCTGGGCGTGGGGCGGCTCACGCTCCTTTCGGCGCGGGGCGAGCACCAGGCTCACGCCACCGAGCAGGCCGTGCGGGACTCCGGGGCGCGGTGGACCGTCGTACGGGCCAGCTGGTTCGCGCAGAACCTCAGCGAGGGGCCCCTCCTGGAGGAGATGCGGGCCGGGCAGCTGGTCTTCCCCGCCGACGACGTGCTCGAACCGTTCATCGACACCCGGGACATCGGGGACGTGGTGGTGGCCGCGCTCACCGGCGGCGACCGCTTCGCGGGACGGACCCTCGACCTCACCGGGCCCCGCCTGCTGTCGTTCCGGCAGGCGGTGGCGGAGGTCTCGGCGGCGACGGGGCGGGAGATCACGTATGTCCCGGTCTCGGCCCGCGAGTACGGGGCCGCCCTCGGGGAGTTCGGGGTGCCGCCGCAGGAGGCGGAGTTCCTGGTGGAGCTGTTCGAGACGAACCTCGACGGACGCAACGCGATGCTCTCCGCGGGGGTGCGGGAAGTACTGGGCCGGGACCCCAGGGACTTCGCCGACTTCGCCGCGGAGCAGGCCGAGGCGGGCACCTGGAAGAGTTGAGCCGGGGCCCCTCCGCGCGAGGCCTCGGGGCTCCGCCCCGGACCCCGCTCCTCGATCGCCGGAGGGGCTTTTCCTCCTACCCGGAGGGGCTTTCGCCCCTTGCTACTCCGGGGGTGGGTCCGTGCCGTTCTTCTTTACATGCGTCCGCAGCCGCGAGGTCACGTCGTCCGGGGGCAGGAAGCGGGACCAGCGCTCGGGGAACTCCGAGGGCATCTCGGGGTCGTCGGGGTCGACGGAGGCCTCGCGCGCGGCGGCCGCCCTGGCGATGACCTCGGCGGCCTGCGCCTCCCTTATGCGGTCGTTGGCGGCGCGCGCGGCGGCCGTGGCGACGGACGGCCAGACGCGGTCGATCGCCGCGTTGACGGCGGCGCCGACCAGGACCGCGAAGGCCGCCACGCCGATCCACAGGAGCACGGCGACCGGCGCGGCGAGGGAGCCGTAGATCGTGGGGCCCTCCACCGTGGAGGTGAGGTAGATGCGGAGCAGGAAGCTGCCGAGCACCCACATGGCCAGGGCGATCAGCGCGCCCGGCATGTCCTCGACCCACGGCGAACGCACCGGCACCGACACGTGGTACAGCGTCGTCAGGAAGACGATGGAGAGGATGACGACGACCGGCCAGTAGAGGATCTGGACGACCGTCGTCGAGCCGGGCAGGAGCTTCACCACCGCGTCCGGCCCCGCCACCATCAGCGGCAGCGCGACCGAGCCGATGAGCAGCGCCACGATGAAGAGCCCGAAGGCGAGCAGCCGCGTCTTGACGATGCCGCGCACACCGTCCAGGCCGTACATGACGGTGATCGTGTCGATGAAGACGTTCACCGCGCGCGAGCCCGACCACAGGGCGAAGAGGAAGCCGATGGAGATGATGTCCGGGCGGCTGACCTTCATGACGTCTTCCAGTATCGGCTGCGCGATCTGGCTGACGCCCCGGTCGGAGAGGATCGTGCGGGACGCCTCCAGGATGTTGTTCTCGACGCTGGCGATGGTGTTCGCGCCGGTCCACCGGTCGACATAGGCGAGCAGCCCGATGAGGCTGAGCAGCAGCGGCGGCACCGAGAGCAGGGTGAAGAAGGCGGCCTCGGCCGCGAGCCCCAGGATGCGGTACTCGATGCACGAGTTGACGGTGTCCTTGAGCAGCAGCCAGGCGGTCCTGCGCTTGGAGACGTTGCGGTAGAGAGCGCGGGCCCGTTTCCAGCGCCCCGAGGGGCGCCCGGGTGTTTCATTTGCCTGGTGCACCTCCTTACCGTAGCGGCATGGCAGCCACCACCCACACAGTGACCAACCAGGCTCCGCCCCTGGTGGGATATGACGTATTCGCCTCCGACCGGGCCCTCGTGGAGGGCGTCGAGCGGCATCTGGATCCGGCGCTCCTCGATTCCGCCCGCGACGACCTCTCCCTGCTCGGCCGCAGCGCCGGTTCCGCCCAGGCGCAGGAGTGGGGAGCGCTCGCCAACGAGAACCCGCCCCGGCTGCGCACCCACGACCGGTACGGCAACCGCGTCGACGAGGTCGACTTCCATCCGTCCTGGCACCGGCTGCTCGGCAAGGCGGTCGGGGCGGGGCTCACCGCGGCCTGGTCGCGGCCCGGCGGGCATGTGCGGCGGGCCGCGGGATTCCTGGTGTGGACACAGACTGAGGGCGGGCACGGCTGCCCGGTCTCGATGACGCACGCCGCGGTGCCCGCGCTGCGCGCCGACCCGGCGCTGGCCGCCGAGTGGGAGCCGCGCCTCACCTCGACCATCTACGACCAGGGGATGCGCCCGGCGTCGCAGAAGGCGGGCGTCCTCTTCGGGATGGGCATGACGGAGAAGCAGGGCGGCAGCGACGTGCGGGCCAACACGACGCGCGCGGCCGCCCTCTCCGAGGAGGGGACGTATGAACTGAAGGGCCACAAGTGGTTCTGCTCCGCGCCGATGTCCGACGGCTTCCTGGTGCTCGCGCAGGCGGAGCAGGGGCTGACCTGCTTCCTCGTGCCGCGCGTCCTGGAGGACGGCACGCGCAACCCGTTCGCCATCCAGCGGCTCAAGGACAAGCTGGGCAACCGCTCCAATGCCTCCAGCGAGGTCGAGTTCGACGGGACGTGGGCGCGCCGGGTCGGTGACGAGGGGCGCGGGGTGCGCACCATCATCGAGATGGTCGCGGCGACCCGCCTCGACTGCGTGATCGGTTCGGCCGCGCTGATGCGGCAGGCCGTCGCGCAGGCGGTGCACCACGCCACGTACCGGGAGGCGTTCGGCGGCAAGCTGATCGACAAGCCGCTCATGCGCAACGTGCTGGCGGATCTGGCGCTCGAGTCGGAGGCGGCGACGACGCTGGCGCTGCGGCTCGCGGCGGCGTACGACGACGGCAGCGAGCAGGAGCGGGCGTTCCTGCGGCTCGCGGTGCCGGCCGCCAAGTACTGGGTGACCAAGCGGTGCACGCCGATGGTCGGCGAGGCCCTTGAGTGCCTGGGCGGCAACGGCTACGTCGAGGAGTCGGGCATGCCGCGGCTGCTGCGCGAGGCGCCGCTCAACTCCATCTGGGAGGGGTCGGGGAACGTCCAGGCGCTGGACGTGCTGCGGGCGTTGCAGCGCGAGCCGCTGGCTCTGAACGCGTTCCTCCAGGAGGTCGGCGAGGCGCGCGGCGCCGATCACCGGCTGGACGGGGCGATCAAGGGCCTGCTGACCGAACTGGCCGATCTGGAGGGTGCCGAGGCGCGGGCGCGGCGGCTCGTGGAGCGGATGGCGCTGGTGCTCCAGGGCTCGCTGCTGGTGCGGTACGCGCCGCCGGAGGTGGCCGACGCGTTCTGTGCGTCCCGGCTCGGCGGGGACTGGGGCGCGGCGTTCGGCACGCTGCCGCACAGTCTGGATCTGGCCTCGGTGGTGGAGCGGGCGGCCCCGCGCTCCTGAAGCCCGTCAGGCGTGGCCTCTTCTCGGCCGCCCGGTATGGACACGGGGGTGGTGCTGCGCCGACACGGCACCACCCCCGCTTTCAGGCCCCTTGAGGAGCGTGAACACCGCACGGGCGGCGTGGTTCCAGATTCGGCCACCGCACAGCAGTTCGCGAGGGTTGCACGAGGTTGCAACGCGCACCGCGCCAAAATTGATTCATTGTCGAACCATCACCCGGGACCGTGATCACAAGGCACGATGAAACGGTGCCGCTACGCACTGGTCTGGCCGGAAAGGACCCAGTGGTGATGAACCCCTCTTCGACGATCGATCTCGCGCGGATCTCCGCCATGGACCTCGCGCACGCCGCGCGGCTCCTGAGGGGGGTGCGGGACGCGATGCTCGCCGGTCAGCGGCCGCGCGTCATGCCGCGCCCGGTGATCAGCGAGTCCTGGGGGCGGGCGCTGACCGGCGGGGTCGACCCCGATCACGGCTCCCGGTCCCGGCTGCTCGGCGAGGAGGAGCTGGAGGAGCGCCGCCGGGCCTCACCGCTCCTGGAGATCCTGCCGGTCCTGCGCGAAGCCCTGGTCTCGGTGGCGGACGCCGCCGAGCACATCATGGTCGTCTGCGACGCGGAGGGGCGGGTGCTGTGGCGCGAGGGCAGCGCCGCCGTGCTCCGCAAGGCCGACTCGCTCGGTTTCGCCCTGGGCGCGGACTGGACCGAGCGCGCCGTCGGCACGAACGGCCTCGGCACGCCCCTTGTGGTGCGCCGCCCCGTGCAGGTCTTCTCCGCCGAGCACTTCGTGCGCACCCACCATCCGTGGACGTGCGCGGGCGCTCCGGTGACCGATCCGCGCGACGGCAGGCTGCTCGGCGTCGTCGACGTCAGCGGCCCGCTGCGGACCATGCATCCGGCGACGCTCTCCCTGGTCGACTCGGTGGCCAAGCTCGCCGAGGCGCGGCTGCGCGAGCGGCACGTCACCGCGCTGGAGCGGCTGCGCGCGGTGGCGGCCCCGATTCTCGCGCGCCTCGAAGGGCGGGCGCTCGCCGTGGACGTGCACGGCTGGACCGCCGCGGTGACGGGCATGCCCCCGCAGGACCGCCTCGCGCTGCCCAAGTCCCTCGCGCCGGGCCGCACCTGGCTGCCCTCGCTGGGCTCCTGCCGGGTGGAGCCGCTGCCCGGCGGCTGGCTGCTGCGCCTGGAGAAGCCGGGTGAGAGACCGGAGCCGCTGCCCGCGGCCCGGCTGGTCCTCGACGTGAGCGAGCCGCGCGGCTGGACACTGGCGATGCTCGGCGGCGCCCGCGACTGGACGCACGAACTGAGCCCGCGCCACGCGGAGCTGCTCTATCTGCTCGCCACGCACCGCAGGGGGCGCAGCGCGTCGGGGCTGGCCGAGGACATGTTCGGCGATCCGGGCCGCACGGTGACGGTGCGCGCCGAACTCTCCCGCGTGCGCCGGTACTTGGGCGGGGTGCTGGCCCATCGCCCCTACCGCTTCCACGAGGATGTCGAGGTGGAGGTGGTGCTGCCGGACAGCCCGGCCCGCCTCCTGCCGCACTCGGTCGCGCCGGCGATACGGGCGGCGAGGGGCGTGGCGGAGCCTTGAGTGCAGCGCCCGGGCCGGTGGACGCGGCCGCCCCCGGTCTCCCCGGAGGACCCGACCCGTGATTCGCTGAGTCTCATGAGTCTCACTGTCACCACGTGGTCGCTGGAGCAGACGTCCCCCAGCGAGTTGCTTCCCGCCGCCGCACCCGAGGGCGATGTGCGGATCGTGCGCGCCGAAGTGCCCTCACCCGAGTTCAGCCGGTTCCTCTACGCCTCCGTCGGCGGGGACATCCGCTGGGTCGACCGGCTCTCCCTCACCTATGCCGAGTGGCAGAAGTTCCTGGAGCGGCCGGGCGTGGAGACGTGGGTCGCGTACGACAGGGGGACGCCCGCCGGCTATCTGGAGCTGGCGGCGCGGGGCGACAAGGGGGACGGGGCGCCGGGCTCCGTCGAGATCTCCTACTTCGGGCTGCTCCCCGCCTTCCGGGGCCGCCGGATCGGCGGGCACCTCCTCTCGTACGGGGTCGCGCGGGCCTGGGACCTGGCCGAGCGGTGGCCGGGGCTCGCGCCGACCGAGCGGGTCTGGCTGCACACCTGCTCCAAGGACGGCGAGCACGCCATGGAGAATTACCTCCGGCGCGGCTTCAAGCTCTTCGACACCAAGGTCGAGCAGGAGCCGGAGGTCGCCACGCCGGGCCCGTGGCCGGGCGCCGAG
>NZ_WMBF01000211.1:0-10587 GCF_019400875.1 Streptomyces anatolicus
ACCCACCTCGACCTGCCCACCTACCCCTTCCAACACCAGCACTACTGGCTGCTCGACTCCGGCAAAGCCGACGCCGACCGGGCGACCGGCACGCCCGAGGACCCGGTCGAGGCCGAGTTCTGGGACGCCGTGGACCGCGAGGACCTGGACGCGCTGATCAGCACGCTGGGACTCGGCGACGCGCAGGGTGAGCGCGACGGTGTGAGCACCGCCCTCCCCGCCGTGCTGTCCGCCATGGCGGCGTGGCGGCGGCGCCGGCTGGACCGGTCGGCGCTGGAGAGCAGTCGCTACCGCGCCACGTGGAAACCGCTGCCCGGTGTTGGGGACGGGCCGGGCACACCCGGCGGGGAGGGGGGCGCCTGGCTGGTGGCCGTCCCCGAGGCCGCCGCCGCGGACCCCGCGGTGGAGACCGTGCTCGACGCGCTGCGGCAACGCCGTGCCCAGGTGATCCGGTGGGACATCGCACCGGCCGACCTGCGGGACCGCGCCGCCCTCGGCCGAGGGCTCGCCGCCACGCTCGCGGAGGAGGACACCCCGAGCCGTCTCACCGGCGTACTCTCACTCGCCGCACTCGTCGACGAGGGCCTGGCCGCCGCGCACGAACCGGTCTCCGACGGCCTGACGGGCACGGTCGCCCTGGTGCAGGCCCTGGACGACGCTGGTGTCGAGGCCCGGCTGTGGTGCCTGACGCGCGAGGCGGTCTCCACGGGGAACACCGACACCGTCACCAATCCGCTGCAGGCCCAGATATGGGGGCTCGGCCGGGTGGTCGCGCTGGAGCGGCCCGAACGGTGGGGTGGGCTCGTCGACCTGCCCGCCCGGCTGGACGGGCGCGCCGCGCACCTGCTGTGCGCGGTCCTCGGTGGCGTCGGTGCCGAGGACGGAGTCCATGGTGAGGACGAGGTGGCGGTGCGCACCTCGGGAGCGTTCGGGCGGCGCCTGACACGGGCACCGCTGGGCGACGCGGCACCGCTGGGTGACGCGCCGCCGCAGGAGTGGCGTCCCCGGGGCACCGTGCTGGTGACGGGCGGTGCGGGCGCGGTCGGCTCGCACGTCTGCCGCTGGTTGGCCCGGGCCGGTGCGCCCCACCTCCTCCTGGTCGGCAGGCGAGGGAAGGACACGCCCGGCATCGCGGAATTGGTGACGGAGCTGACGTCGCTCGGGACGCGCGTGACTGTGGCCGCGGTCGACGCCGCCGACCGGGACGGGCTGCGGAAGGTGCTGGCCTCGGTTCCGCAGGAGTACCCGCTGACCGCGGTGATCCACGGTGCGGCGGTACTCGCGGACGCGCTGGTGCAATCCCTCACGGCGAAGCAGCTGGAGCGGGTGCTCAGGCCCAAGGTGGCCGCCGCCACGGTGCTGCACGAACTCACCGCCGACCTGGAGCTGGACGCGTTCGTGCTCTTCTCCTCGGCCGTCGGCGGGATCTGGGGCAGCGGCGGCCAGGGCGGATACGCCGCGGCGAACGCCTTCCTCGACGCGCTGGCGCAGGTGCGGCGTGCGGCCGGGCTGCCCGCGACCTGCGTGGCCTGGGGGTCCTGGGGCGGCGGCGGCATGGTGTCCGGCGAGGCGGAGGAACGCCTGCGCCGCCTGGGGCTGCCGCCGATGGAACCCGACGCGGCGCTCGCGGCCCTTGCCGCCTCGCTGGGCCGGGGCGAGACGCAGGTGATGGTGGCCCAGGTGGAGTGGGCGGAGTACGCGCCCGTCTTCACCGCGGTCCGCCCCAGCCGGCTCCTCGCCGATCTCCCCGACCTCGCCGCGCCCACCGCCGCGCACCCCGGCGCTCTCGCGGCCGAAGCGCCGGAGGGCGACCTGCGGGCCCGGCTGAAAGGACTGCCGGACGGCAAGATCGACGACGCCCTGCTGGAGACCGTCCGTACGCACGCCGCGGCGGTCCTCGGTCTGAGCGGGCCGGACGCGATCGGCGCCGAACGGGCGTTCAGCCTGGTCGGGTTCGACTCACTGACCTCCGTGGAGCTACGGAACCGGCTGCGGCGCGTGACCGGGCTGCAACTGCCCAGCACGCTGCTGTTCGACTATCCGACGCCGGTCGTCGCGGCGCGGTACCTGCGGGAGGAACTGTTCCCGGAGCGGACGGCCGACGGCGGCGACGGCGAGAGGAACGGGCTGCACGGGTCCACCGGTACGAACGGTGCGAACGGTACGGAGCAGGGGCCGGAGAACGGCGAAGGGCCGTCGCTCGACGACATGGGCGTGGACGACCTGGTGCGCATGGCGATGAAGAACGACGTTCCTGACGAGACGCGGAGGTCATGATGGCCGAATCGAAGGATGCCGTGGTCGAGGCCTTGCGGGCATCACTCAAGGAGACCGAGCACCTGCGCCGCGCCAACGCCGAACTGTCGGCAGCGTCGCACGAGCCGATCGCCATCGTGGGCATGAGCTGCCGCTACCCGGGCGGAGTGCGCTCTCCGGAGGACCTGTGGGACCTGGTCGCCGCCGAGCGGGACGCCATCTCCGGATTCCCGCACAACCGGGGCTGGGATCTCGACGAGCTGTACGCGCCGGAGCCGGGCACCCCCGGCAAGTCGTACGTACGCGAGGGCGGCTTCCTCTACGACGCGGACGAGTTCGACCCGGCCTTCTTCGAGATCAGTCCGCGCGAGGCGCTCGCGATCGAACCGCAGCAACGCCTCCTGCTGCAGTCCTCGTGGGAGGCGATCGAGCGGGCCGGCATCGACCCGACGACGCTGCGCGGCAGCCGCACCGGGGTCTTCGTGGGCATCGCGCGCCAGGAGTACGGGCCGCCGCTGCACGAGTCACCGGAAGCGCTCGAGGGCTACCTGATGATGGGCACCTCGGTCGCGGTCGCCTCGGGACGTATCGCCTACGTCGGAGGGTTCGAGGGGCCGGCCGTCACGATCGACACGGCGTGCTCGTCGTCGCTGGTGACGCTGCACATGGCCGCCCAGGCGCTGCGGAACGGCGAGTGCTCGATGGCCCTGGCGGGCGGCGTGACGGTCATGGCGATGCCCGGCGTGTTCATCGAGTTCAGCCGCCAGCGCGGGCTCGCCCCGGACGGCCGGTGCAAGCCCTTCGCGTCCGCCGCGGACGGTACGGCCTGGGGCGAGGGCGTCGGCATGCTGCTCCTCGAACGCCTCTCCGACGCGCGCCGAAACGGCCATGAGGTGCTGGCGGTCGTGCGTGGCTCGGCCGTCAACCAGGACGGCGCCTCCAACGGCCTCACCGCCCCCAACGGCCCCTCCCAGCAACGCGTCATCCGCCAGGCCCTCGCCAACGCGCGGCTGACGGCGGACCAGGTGGACGCCGTCGAGGCGCACGGCACGGGCACCACGCTGGGTGACCCGATCGAGGCACAGGCGCTGATCGCCACCTACGGCAAGGACCGGCCCGCCGACCGGCCGCTGTGGCTGGGCTCGGTGAAGTCGAACATCGGCCACCCGCAGTGCGCGGCGGGCGCGGCGGGCGTCATCAAGATGGTCATGGCCATGCGCCACGGCACGCTCCCGAGGACACTCCACCTGGACGAGCCGACGCCGCACGTGGACTGGTCGGCCGGCGCGGTGGAACCGCTCATGAAGACGCGGCCCTGGCCGACGCCCGAGGACCGGCCCCGGCGGGCGGCGGTGTCGGCGTTCGGTGTCAGCGGCACCAACGCGCACCTGATCATCGAGCAGGCTCCCGAGGCCCCGGCCATCGAGCCGCCGCCCGAACAGGAGACGACGCCCCACACCGCAGCCGGGCCGGTGCCGTGGATAGTCTCCGCGCGCTCGCAGCAGGCCCTGCGGGCGCAGGCGGCGAAGCTGCGCGACTTCGCCGCCGCCGACCCCGGCCTGGACCTCGCCGACGCGGGCTTCTCGCTGGTGTCGAGCCGGGCACTGTTCGAGCACCGCGCGGTGGTGCTCGGCTCTGACCGGGAGGCACTGCTTGCGGGCCTGACATCGCTGAGCGACGGCTCGGAGTCCGCAGCTGTGGTGTGCGGCGCCGCGGGCAGACTCAGTGGCTCCGTCTTCATGTTCCCGGGGCAGGGAGCGGGGTGGCCCGGGGTGGCGCGGCAGCTGTACGACGCGTTCCCCGTCTTCGCGCGGAGCCTCGACGAGGTCTGCGAACGCTTCGACGCCCATCTGCCCTACGCGCTGAAGCCCCTGCTCCTCGCCGACGCGCCACCGGAATCCCGGACGCGGCGAACCGACGTCGCACAACCGGCGCTCTTCGCCCTCCAGGTCTGCATGTACCGGCTCCTGACGCGGCACTGCCCACGGCCGGACCACCTGATCGGCCACTCGGTCGGCGAGATCACCGCCGCCCACGTCTCCGGCGCCCTCGGCCTGGACAGCGCGGCGAGGCTCGTGGCCGCACGGGGACGGGCCATGCAGGAGGTCACCGAGCGGGGCGCCATGCTCGCGGTGCGCGCCTCGGAGGACGACATGAACGCCCTCCTCCGCTCGTACGACCGTCTCGGCGTCGCCGCTGTCAACGGCCCGGACTCCGTGGTGGTCTCGGGCAGCCACGACGAAGTCCTCGCACTCCGGGACCGGCTCGTCGCCGACGGCACACAGGCGAAACCGCTGAAGGTGGACCACGCGTTCCACTCCCCGCTCATGGACCCGATCCTGGACGAGTTCGCGCGCTCGATCGACGCGTTGCCGGCGGGCGAGGCGCAGATCCCGGTCGTCTCGACCCGGCTGGGCCGCAAGGCCACACTCCAGGAGCTGACCTCCGTCGAGCACTGGGTGAAGCACGTCCGCGAACCCGTCCGCTTCTTCGACGCGGTGCGGTACACGCGTGCCGCCGGTGCGCAGGTCTTCCTCGAAGTGGGCCCGGGATCGGCCCTCGCGAGCATCACCAGGGAAGCCTTCGCCGACGAGGACGCGGCCGACACGGTGGTGGTCTCGGCGTCGCGGCGCGACCGCGGAGCGGTGGACGCGGTGGTCGGCTCGCTGGCCCAACTCCACGTCCGGGGCGGGTCCGTGAAGTGGGACGCCTTGTTCGGGGAGCGCCGGCGGGTGGCTCTTCCGACGTACGCGTTCGAGCGGCAGCGTTACTGGCTCGACCCCTCGGAGAGGGCGGGCGCGGCGGACGTGGCCGCGGCCGGTCTCTCGGCTCCCGAGCATCCGCTGCTCGGCGCCGTGGTGGACCACCCGGGCACCGGGGAAGTGGTCTTCACCGACCTGTGGTCCCTGCGGACCCACGACTGGCTCGCCGATCACGCCGCGTTCGGCGCGGTCGTCGTACCGGGCACGGCCTACCTCGACCTGGCGCTGTGGGCGGGCGACTTCGTCGGGTGCGCGGCGATCGAGGAACTCTCCCTGGAAGTCCCCCTGATCCTTCCCGACACCGGCGACGTGCGGGTGCGTGTCGTCGTCGGAGCGGCGGACGAGACGGGGTGCCGCTCCCTGGACGTGTACTCACGCCCCGGCGACGACGACCGGGCGGTGGGCGGCTGGACCCGGCACGCGACGGGGAGCCTGGCACCGAGCACACCGCAGCCGGCGGACGTACGGGCCGACGACGCGCACGCGCTCGCCGTGTGGCCACCGGCCGGGGCGAGGCGGCTCGCCATCGACGGCTTCTACGACTCCCTCGCGGCCACGGGGTTCGCGTACGGGCCGACTTTCCGCGGGCTGCGCGAGGTGTGGCAGCTCGGCGGTGACCTCCATGTGCGGGCCACCCTGCCGTCGACCGACGACGGGCCGGGCGGCGGCGGGTTCGTGTTGCACCCGGCGCTGATCGACTCGGTGCTGCACGCGGTGGCGGCAGGCGGTCTCCTCGACATGGCCGACGGCCAGGGCTGGATGCCCTTCTCGTGGTCGGGGGTGGAGCTGAGCGGTCGGTGCGGCCCGAGCGTGAAGGTCCGGATGACCCCGGCGGGCGACGGCGTCGTGTCCCTGGCGATCGCCGACGACCACGGCCGCCCCCTCGCGCACGTCGCGGCGCTGACGTTCCGGCCGGCCGGTCCCGAGCAGCTGCGCGCGGCACGAGGCGGGCACGAGCAGGCACTGTTCGAAACGCGATGGCGACCGCTCCAGCAGAGTGAGCGGCAAACCCCCCACGAGCGGTGGGGCGTGTGGGGGGCGAGCAACGGCCTGGCCTCGCGGCTCACCGGGACGGGCGGCGCGAAAGCCGTGTCGTACGCGTCCATGGACGACGTCCTCTCTAAGGAGGCGCCCCGGCACCTCGTCCTCTGCCCCGATGACTTCACCGCCGCCGGCCCGGACCTGTTCGCCGAGGTCACCGACGTGGACACGCGCGTACTCGACCGGGTCCAGCGGTTCCTCGCCGAGGAACGGCTCGCCGACTCCACGCTGGTGGTGCTGACCCGCCGCGCCGTGGACACCAGCGGCGAGGAGAGCGTCGAAAGCCTCCCCGGCGCGTCCGTGTGGGGGCTGATCCGGTCCGCCCAGACGGAACACCCCGGCAGGTTCCGCCTGGTGGACATCGACGACGAGGAGACATCCTGGGCCCGCTTCCCGGATGCGCTCGCCCTCGGTGAGGACCAGCTGGCGCTGCGCGAAGGCGCGTACCTCGTACCCCGTCTGGCACCCGCCGCGCCCGCGCACCACCAGCTCGAACCGCCTCCGGCGGGCGCCCACCGGCTGGGCATCCCGGCCAAGGGGACACTGGAGAACCTGACCTGGGTCCCGTGCCCCGAGGTGACGGCGCCCCTGACGAGCGGGCAGGTCCGTGTCGCGGTGCAGGCTGCGGGGCTCAGCTTCCGGGACGTCACGATCGCCCTGGGACTGGTGGGCAGGACAGCCGTCGGCACCGAACTCGGCAGCGAAGGCGCGGGAACAGTGCTCGAGGTGGCGGACGACGTCACCGGTCTCTCCCCGGGCGACCGCGTCATGGGCGCGTTCTCCGGCGCCTTCGGGCGCGTGGCCGTGACGGACCAGCGGCTGCTCGTGCCCGTCCCCGACGGGTGGAGCCACGCCGAGGCGGCGTCCGTGCCGAGCGCCTTCCTCACCGCCTACCACGCGCTCTTCCGCGTGATGAAGCTCGAAAAGGGCCAGCGCATCCTCGTCCACGCGGCGGCGGGCGGCGTCGGCATGGCCGCCGTACAGCTGGCGAAGCACGTCGGAGCCGAGGTATACGCGACCGCGAGCCCGGCCAAGTGGCCCGCCCTGCGCGCGCTCGGCCTGGACGACGCACACCTGTCGTCGTCACGTGACCTGGAGTTCGCGGAGAAGTTCCGCCACTCCTCGGACGGTCGCGGCGTGGATGTCGTACTGAACTCCCTCGCGCACAAGTTCGTCGACGCCTCGCTGCAACTGCTATCCAGGGGCGGCCACTTCATCGAGATGGGGAAGACGGACATCCGCGACCCCCGGCAAGTGGCGTCCGACCACCCCGGGGTCGACTACCGGGCCTTCGACCTCTACGAAGAGGGCCCGGACGCCACCCAGGAGATGCTGCGGGCCGTCATGGAGCTGTTCGCCGAGGGGCGGGTGCGGCTGAGCCCCCTCTCCGTCCGGAACATCCGCGACGCGCGCACGGCGTTCCGCGAGATGAGCCAGGGCCGCCACACCGGCAAGCTGATCCTCGAGGTGGGCGACGCGTTCGGCGGCGGGACCGTACTGGTCACCGGCGGGACCGGGGGAGTGGGCTCGCTGGTGGCACGGCACCTCGTCACCGCCCACGGCGTGCGCAGCCTGGTGCTGGCGAGCCGTCGGGGACCCGCGGCCGAGGGGGTCCCCGACCTGGTCGCGGAGTTGGAGGCGGCAGGCGCCACGGTCACCGTCGTGCCCTGTGATGTCGCGGACCGGGCCGCCGTGGCGGATCTGCTGGCGGAGATACCGCGCGCGCACCCGTTGACGGCGGTCGTGCATGCGGCGGGTGAACTGGCGGACGGCACCGTCGAGTCGCTGACCGCCGAGAGCCTGGGACGCGCGCTGCGGGCGAAGGTCGGCGGTGCGGTCAACCTGCACGAACTGACCCGGGAACACACCCTGTCGGCGTTCGTCCAGTTCTCCGCGCTCGCCGGCACGCTCGGCAGCGCGGGCCAGGCGAACTACGCCGCGGCCAACACCTTCCTGGACGGTCTGGCGGCCCGGCGCAGGGCGCTGGGCCTGGCCGGCACGTCACTGTGCTGGGGCTGGTGGGAAGAGCGCAGCGGCATGACGGCGGGACTGGACCAGGCCGACCTCTCAAGGACCCGGCGCCTCGGCGTCACCGCGATGCCGACACCCGAGGCGCTCGCCCTCTTCGACTCGGCGTGCGCGCTGGGCAAGCCCGTGCTGGTCCCGGCCCGCATGGACCTCTCCGCCCTGCGCGACAAGAGCGGCGACGAACTGCCGCTCCTCCTGCGCGACCTGGTCGACGGCAGCCGCCCCGCCCGGAACCGGTCGGACACGGCCAGGGACAGCGGCCCCCTCACCCTGCCCGCCGAACTGGCGGGTCTGCCGGAGGACGAGGCCCAGGCGACCGTCCTCGACCGGGTCCGCGAGCACGCCGCCCTCGTGCTCGGACACCCCACCGGGGCGGCAGTCGAAGCCGACCAGGCCTTCACCCACCTCGGATTCGACTCGCTGACCGCCGTCGAACTCTGCAACCGCCTGGCATCGGCGACCGGGCTGCGGCTGCCGTCCACCCTCGTCTTCAGCTACCCGACCCCCCGAGAACTGAGCCGCTACCTCTGCGAACTACTCCGTCCGGCACCGGACCCGGGCGCGGCCGAGGACGCCCGGATCAGGGACGTACTGCGCACCATCTCGATCGACGGCCTGCGCAGCGCGGGCCTCTTGGACCTGGTCCTGGCCTGCGCCGACCCACCGCGACCGGACACCGACGCACCGGTGCCGGGCGGGGACACGGCCGCGGGCCCGGACGCCGGCGAACTGGCGGTCATGGACGTGGAAGCACTGGTCGACCTGGCTCTGGACGAGAGGGGCAAGTGACATGACCGACTCGCCGGATCGCACAGCGGAGGGTACGGACCGGATCCAGCGGGCGCTCCGCACCCTGCTCGAGGAGCGCGACCGCCTCAGGCAGGAGAACGACGCGCTGAAGGCGGGCCGTGGCGCGCCAATCGCCGTGGTGGCCATGGCCTGCCGCTACCCGGGAGGCGTCTCGTCGCCCGAGGAGCTGTGGGAGGTGGTCCGCGCAGGCCGGGACGTCGTGGACGAGTTCCCCCAGGACCGCGGGTGGCGGGACCTGTACGACCCGGACCCCGACACCGCCGGCCGCTCGTACGTACGCCATGGCGGGTTCCTGACGGACGTGGCCGGATTCGACGCGGACTTCTTCGGCATCAGTCCGCGCGAGGCGCTGGCGACCGACCCGCAGCAGCGGCTGCTCCTGGAGACGTCGTGGGAGGTCTTCGAGCGGGCGGGCATCGTCCCCGCCGGTGTACGAGGTGCCGACGTCGGTGTCTTCACCGGGGTGAGCTCGCCCGAGTACGGGGCGCGGTTCCTGGAGACCGGCACGCACGAGCTGGAGGGGTATCTGCTGCACGGCAGCACCCTGAGCGTCGCCTCCGGCAGGGTGGCGTACGAAATGGGGTTCACCGGGCCCGCCATGTCGGTGGACACGGCGTGCTCGTCATCGCTCGTGGCCCTGCACCTGGCGGCGCAGTCACTGCGGTCGGGCGAGTGCTCGCTCGCGCTGGCCGGCGGGGCCTCGGTGATGTCGACGCCCGCGACCCTCGTGGAGTTCTCCCGGCAGCGCGCCCTGTCGGCCGACGGGCGCTGCAAGGCCTTCGCGGACGGAGCCGACGGGACCGGCTGGGCGGAGGGCGTGGGTGTACTGCTGCTCGAACGGCTGTCTGACGCCCGCCGCAACGGCCACCCGGTGCTGGCCGTCCTGCGTGGTTCCGCGGTGAACCAGGACGGGGCCAGCAACGGACTGACCGCCCCCAACGGACGCGCCCAGGAGAAGGTGATCCGCAAGGCGCTGGCGAACGCGGGGGTCGCCGCCCGTGACGTGGACGCGGTCGAGGCCCATGGCACCGGAACCGCGCTGGGGGACCCCATCGAGGCGGGTGCGCTGCTGGCGACCTACGGACGGGACCGCGCCGAGGGCAGGCCGCTGTGGCTGGGGTCCGTGAAGTCGAACATGGGCCACGCCCAGGCCGCCGCCGGGGTCGCGGGCGTGATCAAGATGGTGATGGCCATGCGGCACGGGTTCCTGCCCGGCACCCTGCACGCGGATACGCCCTCGCACCACGTGGACTGGTCATCCGGCGCCGTCGAGCTGCTGAAGGAGGGGCGCGCGTGGGCCCGGCCGGACGGCCCGCGTCGCGCCGGGGTGTCGTCCTTCGGGGTCAGCGGCACCAACGCGCACGTCATCCTGGAAGAGGAACCACCGCCGGCACCGGCCGCCCGGCCCGGCCCGGACGCGGGCGCCGCGGACGGTCCGCTGCCGTGGGTGGTGTCGGGCAAGAGCGCGGCGGCGCTGGAGGCGCAGGCGGGACGGCTCGGAGAGTTCCTGGCCACTGAGGCCGGGGCTGATGTGTCGGTGGCGGATGTGGGGTTGTCGCTCGCGGTGTCGCGGTCGGCGTTCTCGCACCGCGCGGTCGTCGTCGGCGCGGACAAGGACCAACTGCTGAAAGAACTCGCCGAGCCGGTGGTGCGCGGAACGGCCGACATCGACGGCAGGACGGTGTTGGTG
>NZ_WMBF01000212.1:0-10514 GCF_019400875.1 Streptomyces anatolicus
TGTGTGGGGGTGGGGGGCGCGGCGTGGCCGGTCAGGTCGGTGCGGGTGATGAGGGCGGTCAGGCCGGTCTGGCCGGTGCGGCCGGTCAGGACGGTCAGGTCGGTGCCGCCGGTCAGGCCCGTGTAAGCAGCCAAGCCGGTGCAGGCGGCCAGGGCGGTGCAGGCGGCCAGGCCGGTCAGGCCGACGCAGGCGGCCAAGCCGGTGCAGACGGCCAAGCCGGTGCGGGCGATCAGGCCGGTGCAGGCGGCCAGGGCGGTGCGGGCGGTCAGGCCGGCGCAGGCGGACAGGCCCGTGCAGGCAGCCAGGCCCGTGCAGGCAGCCAGGGCGGCGATGTCTGTGGGGGCCTTGTGGCGGCCTTCGCGTGCGAGCTGGGGCTGGCCGAGCCGCTGCTGCCCTGGCATGCCCTCCGTACCCCCGTCGCCGACCTCGCGGGCGCCCTCGCCTTCACCGCGGGCGCCCTCGGTAAGGCGGCCGCCGACGTCCTCACACTCTCCCGCACGGAGATCGCCGAGGTCTCCGAAGGGACGGGGGGCGGCTCGTCCGCGATGCCCCACAAGGCGAACCCGGTCCGCGCCACGCTCGTCGCCGCAGCGGCGCGCCGCGCGCCCGCCCTGGCGGCGACCCTGTACGGCTCGCTGGTGGCCGAGGACGAGCGGCCCGCGGGCGCCTGGCACGCCGAGTGGGAGCCGTTGCGCGACCTGCTCCGCCTGGTCGGCGGCGCCGCCAGGGACGCGGCCGAGATGGCCGAGGGCTTGCGTGCCCACCCGGAGGCCATGCATGAACATCTCCATCTCACCGGCGGATTGATCGTCTCCGAACGGCTCGCCGCCGAGCTGACACCCCTGCTCGGCAGAGCCCGCGCGAAGCAGCTCCTCACCGACACGGCACGGCGTGCGCGCGCCGAGGGACGCACACTCGCGCAGGTCCTCGCGGAGGAGCCCGCACTGAAGGACCTCGGCCTCGACCTCGCCGACATCACCGACCCCACCCGTTACACCGGTTCCGCCGGCACCCTCATCGACCGCGCTCTGGAGCGACGTTGACCGACGACACGACCGGCAGGCTGCCGCACCACACCACGGAGGGGCCGGACACCGCGCCCCCGCTCCTGCTGGGCCCCTCTCTCGGGACGTCGACCGCCCTGTGGGACGCCGTCGCGCCCGAACTCTCCGCCGCCCACCGGGTCGTGCGCTGGGACCTGCCCGGCCACGGCCGCTCCCCCGCCGACCTGATCGGCCCCGGCGCCACCGTCGCCGAACTCGCGGGACTCGTCCTCGCACTGGCCGACTCGCTCGGCGTCGACCGCTTCGCGTACGCGGGTGTCTCCCTTGGCGGCGCCGTGGGACTGCACCTCGCGGCCCACCATCCGCAGCGCGTGACGCGCCTCGCCGCGATCTGCACCTCGGCGCACTTCGGCGGCGCCGGGCCATGGCGGCAGCGGGCCGCGACCGTGCGCCGCGAGGGCCTGGCCGCGCTCGCGGAGTCGGCGCCGCAGCGCTGGTTCACACCCGGTTTCACCGTGCCCGCCCTGGTGGCGGACTTGCGGGCCGCCGATCCTGGCGCGTACGCCGCGTGCTGTGACGCCCTGGCCGCGTACGACCTGCGGGAGGCCATGGCGTCCATAGTCGCGCCCACACTGGTGATCGCCGGACGCGAGGACCCGGCGACACCGCCCGCCCACGCCAGGGAGATCGCCGACGCGGTACCGGACGCGTGGCTCATGGAACTCGCCGGCGCCTCCCACCTGGCGCCCGCGGAACGCCCGGCCGCCGTGACCGCAGCCCTGCGCGCCCACTTCGCCGCCCCGGCCCGCGCGGAGGGCGGCGGCATGGCCGTGCGGCGCGCGGTGCTCGGCGACGCCCACGTCGACCGCGCGCAGGCCGACGCCACGCCCTTCACGGCCCGCTTCCAGGACTTCATCTCCCGCTACGCGTGGGGCGAGATCTGGACCGACCCCACGCTGTCGCGCCGCGAGCGCAGCCTGATCACACTGACCGCGCTGGTCGCCCACGGTCACCTCGACGAACTCGCCTCGCACATCCGCGCGGCCCGCCGCAACGGCCTCACCCCGGAGGAGATCGGCGCGGCCCTCCTCCAGACGGCCGTCTACTGCGGAGTCCCGGCGGCGAACTCGGCGTTCGCGGTGGCCCAGCGGGTCCTTGCGGAGGAGGAGTAGAGAGTGCGGCTCGGGGCCGGGTGGACCCGCACGCGCGCGTGCCCGGTCACCGCGCCCCGTACACCGGCCCCGGCGGCTGCGCCTCGGCGAGAAGTCCGCGGGTCGCCTCGCCCGCCTCGGCCGGGGTCCAGCGGGCGCCTTTGTCCGCGGTGGGGCCGGGGCGCCAGCCCTCCATGACGGTGATACGGCCCGCTTCGGCCTGGAAGACGCGGCCGGTGACGCCCGTGGAAGCGGTGGAGCCCAGCCAGACGACCAGCGGGGAGACGTTCTCGGGGGCCATCGCGTCGAAGGCGCCGGACTCGGGGGCGGCCATCGTGTCGGCGAAGGTCTGCTCCGTCATACGGGTGCGGGCAGCGGGAGCGATGGCGTTCACGCGTACTCCGTAGGCGGCCAGTTCCGCGGCGGCGACCAGGGTGAGGCCGAGGATCCCGGCCTTGGCCGCGCTGTAGTTGCCCTGCCCGACGCTGCCCAGGAGGCCTGCTCCGGAGCTGGTGTTGACCACGCACGCGTGCGGCACGCGCCCGGCCTTCGCCTCGGCCCGCCAGTACGCGCCCGCGTACTTCAGAGGCAGGAAGTGCCCCTTGAGGTGGACTCTCATGACGGCGTCCCAGTCGTCCTCGTCGAGGTTGACCAGCATCCGGTCGCGCAGGAAGCCCGCGTTGTTGACGAGGGTGTCCAGGCGGCCGTACGTGTCGAGGGCCGCCCGCACCAGCGAGGCCGCACCCTCGGACGTCGCGATGTCACCGCCGTGCGCGACGGCGTCCCCGCCCGCCGCGCGGATCTCCTCGACCACCGCGTGCGCGGGCCCGCCGGAGCCCCCGGAGCCGTCCGGTCCCACGCCGAGGTCGTTGACGACGACCTTGGCGCCCTCGGCCGCGTACGCGTGCGCGTGGGCACGGCCGAGGCCGCGGCCCGCGCCGGTGACAATGACGACGCGGTCCGCGCAGATGCCCGGCCGGTCGGGTGGCGTGGCGGCCTGCGTGGCGGGTGCGGTCATACGGCAACTCCTCTGGTGGCGTTCAGTGGTTGACGGAAGCGGCGTCCAGGAAGGCGGGGCGTTCGCCGCCGCCGTGCAGGTGGAGTGCGGCGCCGCTGATGTAGCGGGCGCGGTCGGAGGCGAGGAAGACACAGGCGTCGGCGACGTCCGAGGGGTCGGCGAGGCGGCCGAGCGGGACCGTGCGGGCGACTCGCGCGACGCCCTCCTCGTCGCCGTAGTGCAGAGGGGCGCTCTCGGTGCGGGCGAGGCCGAGGACGACGGTGTTGACCCGCACGGCAGGCGCCCATTCGACCGCCATGGTCCGCGCGAGGTTCTCCAGACCCGCCTTCGCGGCGCCGTACGCACCGCTGCCCGGGGACGGCCGGGTGCCGCTGACGCTGCCGATCATCGTGATGCTGCCGCCCGACTCCTGGGCGCGCAGCACGTCGTACGCGGCGAGCGAGGCGTACAGCGGGGCGAGCAGGTTCAGTTCGACGACCTTGGCCTGGCGGGCCGGGGCGGTGTCGGCGAGGAGGCCGAAGGGCGTGCCGCCCGCGTTGTTCACCAGGGCGTCCACCCTGCCGTGGTCGGCGGCCACTTCGCGGAAGAAGACCTGGACGGCCCGCGCGTCCCGCAGGTCGAGCGGGCGGAACTCGGCGGCGGCGCCCGCGGCTTCGACGGGCCTATCGGGCGCTCTGCGGGCGCAGACGACGACCCGTGCCCCGGCGGCGAGGAAGCCGCGGGCGATTCCGGCGCCGACGCCGCGGGTGCCGCCGGTGACGACGACCACCTGTCGGGTGTCAGTCATCGCTGCTACCTTTCCAACTAACAAATGTTTGGTTGAAGGCGTGTGGTCGAAAGGTAGCGGATCCTCTGATGTCTGTCTCCACCTCCGTCCCGGACGAAGGCGTGGTTGTCGTCACCGTCGACCATCCGCCCGTCAACGCCCTGCCCGTGCAGGGGTGGTTCGACCTGGCCGACGCCGTGCGCGCCGCGGGGCGCGACCCCGGCACGCGCTGTGTGGTGCTGACGGCCGATGGCCGGGGATTCAACGCGGGCGTGGACATCAAGGAGCTGCGGCGCGACAGCGGCCACGGGGCGCTGATCGGCGCCAACCGCGGCTGCGCGGCGGCCTTCTCGGCGGTGTACGACTGCGAGGTGCCGGTGGTCGCCGCCGTGCACGGCTTCTGCCTGGGCGGCGGCATAGGCCTCGTGGGGAACGCGGACGCGATCGTGGCGAGCGAGGACGCCACCTTCGGCCTGCCCGAGCTGGACCGGGGCGCGCTGGGCGCGGCCACCCATCTGGCCCGCCTGGTCCCACAGCACCTGATGCGGGCGCTGTACTACACCTCGCGCACGGTGACGGCGGCCGAGCTGCACGCGCACGGCTCGGTGTGGCGGGTCGTCCCGCGCGCGGAGCTGCGCGAGGCGGCACTGGATCTGGCGCGGGAGATCGCCCGCAAGGACGGCACGCTGCTGCGCTTCGCGAAGGCGTCGATCAACGGCATCGACCCGGTCGACGTCCACCGCAGTTACCGCTTCGAGCAGGGCTTCACCTTCGAGGCGAACCTGAGCGGCCTCGCCGACCGCATCCGAGAGGACTTCGGCACGCAAGGGGAGGGCAGGGCATGACCCACACGGCACGGACGGGCGCGGCGGCGACGGGCGAGACGCGAGCGGGCATGGGGGCGACGGATGAGGCGCGGCCGGGCAAGGTGATGACGCCCGACGAGATCGTGGGGCGCCTGGTGAGCGGGATGACCCTCGGCATCGGCGGCTGGGGCTCGCGCCGCAAGCCGATGGCCCTGGTGCGCGCGCTGCTACGGTCCGATGTCACGGACCTGACCGTCGTGTCGTACGGCGGCCCGGACGTCGGCCTGCTCGCCGAGGCGGGCCGTATCCGCAAGCTGATCACGGCGTTCACGACCCTCGACTCGATCCCCCTGGAGCCGCATTTCCGCGCGGCACGCGAGCGTGGCGCCCTCGAACTCGTCGAGCTGGACGAGGCGATGTTCATGCAGGGCCTCACCGCGGGCGCCCAGCGGCTGCCGTTCCTGCCGGTCCGCGCGGGCCTCGGTTCGGACGTGATGCGGGTCAACCCCCGGCTGCGTACGGTCACTTCGCCGTACGAGGACGGGGAGGAGCTGGTCGCCGTGCCCGCCCTGCGCATGGACGCGGCGCTGGTGCACATGAACCGCGCCGACCGTTTCGGCAACGGCCAGTATCTGGGCCCCGACCCCTACTTCGACGACCTGTTCTGCGAGGCCTCCGACAGGGCGTACGTCTCGTGCGAGCGGATCGTCGACTCCGGGCAGCTCACCGCGGACGCGGCGCCCCAGACGATGCTGATCTCGCGGCACGCGGTGACGGGCGTGGCCGAGACGCCCAAGGGCGCGCACTTCACGTCCTGCGTGCCCGACTACGGCCGGGACGAGCCCTTCCAGAAGGCGTACGCCACCGCCGCGGCCGACCCCGAGGCATGGGGCGCCTTCCATGACCGCTTCCTCGCCGGCACCGAGCGGGACTACCAACTGGCCGTCCAGGCCTGGCACAAGGAGCAGCGATGACGCCGACCGGTGCGACGAGGGCACGGACCACCACCCGTGCCGAGTACTGCGTAGTCGCCTGCGCCGAGGCGTGGCGCGGCGGCGGCGAGATCCTCGCGTCCCCCATGGGCACGGTCCCGGCCATCGGGGCGCGCCTGGCGAAGCTGACCTTCGCCCCCGAGCTGCTGCTCACGGACGGCGAGGCGCTGCTCATCGGCGATGTGCCGGCCGTGGGCGCCGCGTCGAGCGTGACGGAGGGCTGGCTTCCGTACCGCAGGCATCTGACGATGGTGATGGGCGGGCGGCGGCACGTGATGATGGGCGCGAGCCAGATCGACCGCTTCGGGAATCAGAACATCTCGTGCGTCGGCGACTGGCAGCGTCCACGACGGCAGCTGCTCGGCGTGCGGGGCGCCCCCGCCAACACGATCAATAACCCGGTGAGTTACTGGATCCCGAGGCATTCGACGCGGGTCTTCGTCGAGAAGGTCGACATGATCAGCGGTGTCGGGTACGACAGCGCGGCCGCCGCGGGTCCTTCCGCGACCCGCTTCCACGATCTGCGCCGCGTCGTCTCCGACCTCGGCGTCTTCGACTTCGCGACGCCCGACCACGCGATGCGGCTGGTCTCCCTGCACCCGGGCGTCACGCTCGGCCAGGTGCGCGAGGCCACCGGTTTCACCCTGGCCGTGCCGGAGGACGGCGTCCCGTGCACCCGCGAGCCGACCGACGAGGAGCTGCGGCTGATACGGGACGTGGTGGACCCGCGAGGCCTGCGCGAGCGCGAGGTGCGCGCGTGAGGGCGGGTCCGCCCGTCATCGAGACCCCGCTGACCGAGCTGGTCGGGGTGCGGCACCCGATCGTGCAGACCGGGATGGGCTGGGTGGCGGGCCCCCGCCTGGTCTCGGCCACGGCGGGCGCGGGTGGGCTCGGTGTCCTGGCCTCCGCGACCATGACGGTCGCGCAGCTGCGGGCGGCCGTGCGGGAGGTCAAGTCCCGTACGGACGCGCCGTTCGGGGTCAATCTGCGGGCCGACGCGGGGGACGCGCGGGACCGCGTCCGGGTCATCGTCGAGGAGGGGGTGCGTGTCGCGTCCTTCGCGCTCGCGCCGTCGAGGGAGCTGATCGCCGAGCTGAAGGACGCGGGCGTGGTGGTGATCCCCTCGGTCGGCGCGCGCCGGCACGCGGAGAAGGTCGCCGCGTGGGGCGCGGACGCGGTGCTCGTGCAGGGCGGCGAGGGCGGCGGCCACACGGGCGAGGTGGCGACGACGGTCCTGCTGCCGCAGGTCGTCGACGCGGTGGACATCCCCGTCGTCGCGGCGGGCGGGTTCCACGACGGGCGCGGCCTGGTCGCCGCGCTCGCCCATGGCGCGGCGGGCGTGGCCATGGGCACGCGCTTCTTGCTCACGTCGGACTCGCCGGTGCCGGACGCGGTCAAAGCGCGCTATCTGGCAGCCACGGTCAAGGACATCACGGTCACCACGCGCGTGGACGGCCTCCCGCACCGGATGTTGCGCACGGAACTGGTCGACGCCCTGGAGAGGTCGGGCCGGATCGCGTCCCTGGCCCGTGCGGTGCGGCACGCGGCGGCGTTCCGGAAGGTCTCCGGCCTTGGCTGGACCCGGATGGCACGCGACGGCCTGGCGATGAAGCACGGCAAGGACCTGACGTGGAGCCAGCTACTCCTCGCGGCGAACACCCCGATGCTGCTCAGATCGGCGATGGTGGACGGCCGTCCGGAGGCGGGCGTGATGGCCGCGGGCCAGGTGACGGCCCTGATCGACGACCTCCCGTCGTGCGCGGAGCTGGTGGAACGGGTGATGGAGGAGGCGGCGGAGGTGATGGCCAGGTTGCGGCTACTGGGCTGGGACGGGGCCTGAGGAAGAGGTCCGGGCAACGTGCAGGGCGAGAGCGCCGGGGGGCCTAAATTCAAGCCCGTCCGGCGATTGAGGACCGGGGTCCGGGGCAGAGCCCCGAGGCATCAGCATCAGCACCGCCAGCCGAACCGGCGGACCCCACTGAAGGCACCCTCACCCCCGCACCAGGGCCAACCGCTCCCGCGCCCGCGCGACAAGCCCGTCCGCCCCACAGCTCCGCGCCAACGCAAGCCCCCGCTCCAGATCCGGCGCGGACCCGGCAGCGATCCCGTACTCGACCCGGGCCACCGCGTGCTCGTACGCACAGGGCGAGGCCTCCAGATAGGTGGCGGCCTGACGGTAGAGGGCGATGGAGCGCGCCCCGCTCTCCAGAGCGGCGGCACACCGCAGCGCCTCACCGATGGCGGTGTCCGTGCCGAACCGCTCGGCCTGCATACGGGCGTCGGAGACGAGGTGCTCGGCCCGCCTGGGGTCCTCGTGGGCCAGGGCGCGGGCGAGGTCGTAGGCCCACGGCGCGAGCACGGTGTTGTACTGGCCGCGCGCGGTCAGCGCCTTCGCCGTCGCTTCCAGTTCGGCGAGGCCCTCGCTCGTGCGTCCGAGGGCGAGCAGCAGTCTGCCGCGTACGCAGGGGGCGTCGGGCACGTAGATCGTGGAGGCGGAGGGCGGCGCGAAGCCGTAGCGGTCGGCGATCGCGCCCGCCTCGTCGATGTGCCCGCGCGCCAGCAGCGTGTCGACGAGCATGCTGGCGGCCTCCCAGTGCATGGGCAGCCCCTGGCCGACGCGGTCGGCGAGGCGCAGGCTCTCGCGCAGGGAGATCTCGGCGTCGATCAGCCGCCCGCGCCTGCGGTACACATAGCCGAGGAAGGCGTGCGAGAGGGCGAGATGGCCGCCGCTCCAGCCCGCTGTCTCATACGCGCGAACGGCCTCGGTGAACAGGCTCTCGGCCCGGTCGAGCCGGTCAGCGAAGGCGTACGAACCGCCGAGCATCAGGCGGAGTTCGAAGCTCCATTCCGTGTCGGTCCAGCCGAGGCCGGGCGCGAGGCGGCCGTTGACGAGGGCGCGGTCGCACAGCTCGACGACCAGCTCCGCGTTCTCGCCTCGGGTCATCGCGTCGAAGGCGCGCAGGATCAGCAGGGCCCGTTCGGAGTTGTCGCGCCCGCTGAGCGGACCGGCGAGCGCGGCGAGCCGTCGTGAGCGTCCCGGCGAGTCCTCCTCGCCCGCGTGGATGCCCTCCCACATGTAGTGGACGGCTTGCAGGCGCAGGCGCGCGGGTCCTTCGTCGAGGCGCTCCACCTCCTCGTCGATGGCGCGCAGGCCCTCTTCCAGTTGGTCGTTGTGGACGAGGGCCTGGGAGAGGCGGCAGACCGCGTCGACGCGCAGCTCCTGGTCGAGGCCGCGCATGGAGAGCGCTTCGCGCAGATGCCTGATGGTGGTGGCGGGCGAGGTGAGCAGCGTGGCGCAGCCCAGTTCGTAGAGCACGCGCGCGTGGATCTCGGGCAGCGGTGGTTCCTTCAGTGCCCGCTCCAGACAGCGGCGGGCCGCTTCGGGCGCGCCGACCGCGAGGTGTTCGGCGGCGGCCCGGCGCAGCTGCTCGACCACTTCGGGGTCGTCCTCCGGGTGGACCTCGAGGAGGTGCCGGGAGGCGGCCGCGGGGCTTCGGCCGTCCTGGGTGACGACCGCGGCGGCCACGCCGTGCAGGGCGGTGCGGGTGGCCCCGGGGATGGAGCGGTAGACCGTGCTGGCGATCTGCGGGTGGACGAACTCCATGCCGTCCGCGTCGCGGATCAGGATGCGCGCGGCACACAGGCGTTCCGCGCACGCCTCGGCGGTGGCGCGGGACATTCCGGCGAGCCGGGTGGCCGTTTCGAGGGAGATGGCGGTGCCGAGGATGGCGGCCGCCCAGGCGAAGCGGGTGACATCGGTGCCGAGGTCTTCGAGGCGGGCGATGAGTCCGTGGCCCTTGGCCGTGCGGTTGAGGGCCCGCAGCGCGTCCGCCGAGCTCTCGACCGGTTCCAGTTCGCTGTCCTGGACCTTGGCGAGGAGTTCGACCGACTCGTACGGATTGCCGCCGGTGACCGCCCACACCTCGCGGCAGAACGGGGCGTCGGCGTGCTCGCCGAGCGTGGCGCGGGTCAGGCCCGCGGCGGCGTCCGGGGTGAGGGCGCGCAGGGTGCTGAAGGTGCGGGCGGTGGCGGTGACCGCTGCCAGGTGGCGGGCGCCGCCGTCCTTGGCCTCGCCGGGCCGGTGGGCGATCACGACGAGCACGGGCAGCTCGGCCAGCCGCTGGGCGAACGCGGCGAGCCAGTGCAGCGTCTCCTGGTCGGCCCAGTGCGCGTCGTCGATGAGCAGGGCGAGCGGCCATTTCAGCTGGGCGAGGCGGGAGACCGCTTCGACGAGGCCTTCGCAGACGGCTTTCGGGTCGGCCTGCCGTCCGCCGGGCTCGACCACGCCGAGGGCCGGGCCCGCGATTTCGAACCAGTCGCCGAGGTATTCGCGTGCCTCCTCGGGTGAGAAGGAGACCAGTTCGGGCTGGAGGAGCTGGCGTACGACGTTGAAGGGGACGGAGGTGACCGCCTCGCCGCCGCGTGCCGACCAGACCGTGGCGCCGTGGGCCTCGGCGATCCGGCGCACCTCGCCGAGCAGCGCGGTCTTGCCGATGCCGGCCTCTCCGCTGAAGGCGAGCAGGCCTCCCCCGCTCGTCGAGTCCGCGCACAGCTCCTCGACGGCCTGGGTCACCGCGGCGAGTTCGTCGTCGCGCTCCCACAGCGGGGCCAAGGCGGCTCCTCCGGGCCGTCCCTGCGTCATCGCGCTACCTCCCGGGGTCGCTCAATCGACGTACAGAAGTCGAGACTAGCCGGGTCGGGGCCGCCGTGGAGCGCGGTCGGCGCAGGTACTCCCACAAGGGGTGAGGGGGAGTCCGTTTCCCGTGCGCGGCGGGGG